>JBAQMN010000137.1:0-1629 GCA_049302895.1 Actinomycetota bacterium
ACAATGGTCTGAGCAGGGATGAGAGTAAATTCTCTTTTTGCCGAAAGAAACAGACAGCCGCCCGGGCCGAGCAGTGTCCCATCTACGTCCGTATAAATTACCTTAAGCCTTGAAACCAGCTTTGACCCGGTCATCTTACTTTCTCCCTAAGTTCTCTATATTCCGGTATGCCCTTCATAGGTGGCCGCTCGACGACTCTAATCTCTCTCTCGCCCATCTGATACTCTTCACCAAGTTGTTTAATGATCTTCATAGTTCGATTCACATCTGTATTAAATTTGATCTTCTTATCAGAAGCGAGCCTCTGAAAGGCGGCCTGCATCACACCGAAAGCCATCCTCCCCAAAGCCTTAAGGGACTGATTGGTGTGAATCCGCCTCTCCAGATTGACCTGGGCAATAGCATTCAGTCCGAATTTTTTGGCGATGTCGATAAGCAGTCCAATCTCTACCCCGTAGCCCGTAAAGAAAGGGACGCTCTCTAAGACCTCTCTCCGGCTGGCATACTCTCCCGAAAGGGGCTGGATTAAGCCGGAGAGTTCGGGGTAGAACAGGTTCAGGAGAGGTCGCGCCACAAGCTCCGTAACGCGTCCACCTCCAGTCTCCCTGGTCAAGCCCTCGGTTTTGAGGGGTCTCTGATAGAAACCTTTGACATAACCCATGGTCTTATCGACCAGAAGCGGACCAATGGTTCCGTAAACAAACCGCGGGTGAATGTTTTTGATATCCGAGTCCAGCCAGGCGATGATGTCTCCCTTCAGGAAGTACAGACTTTTCCAGAGTGCCTCTCCCTTTCCTGAACCCGGCGGCAGGTCCGTCAGATACTCGTCGTCGAAGCAGACTTTTACCCCTCTCCTCTGGGCTATTTCCACAGTGTTGTCGGTAGAGCGGCTGTCCACGATTACCAGCTCATCTATGAGAGGATACTCGTCCATAAGTATCTCTTTCAGAATGCGGAGGATCAAATCAAGAGTCTTGCCGGAGTTTAGTGTGGGAAGACAAACGCTTATGGTAAGATTCTGCTCTGTTTTAAGACTTATTAGCCTGGGAATGTTTCCAAAATCCTGGTGGCGGAAGGTCCTTTTCTCAAACCACTCCCTCACATCCATACAGTCTCCTCGTCTTTCCAAAAGAATAAAGCGTGTATATAATGATAACACACAGCTATTAGCAGATAGCAAATAGCCTCTGCCAAATTAAACAAGAATAGAAAAGCTGTTTCGGTAAAGTCGGTTGTTCTCGACAAGCTCGGTTCTCGACCATGCTCGAACACTATTAGAATATTCTTCGAGCGAGCGAAGTGAGTCGAGAAGCTATATAAGAGCGACAAGGCGTTCTCGACAAGCTCGAACAATAAAGTTTTGTCGTTCTTCTAAGGGAAACGATCATATTCTTCGAGCGAGTCTCGAGTCCTTCGACGCAGCTCAGGATAAACTCCGTCGAGAGGCGAGTCGAGAAGTTAGGTGGGGGGGAAGGTGCCAGAGCTAAGAAAGGATCCGACAACGCGTAGGTGGGTGATAGTCGCAACCGAGCGCTGGAAGCGACCTACAGACTTAATAACCAGGCAGAAAAAGCCAACCCAGAAGACCTGTCCCTTCTGTCAGGCTAAGGAACTTAAGGGTGCCGCCGT
>JBAQMN010000138.1:0-3043 GCA_049302895.1 Actinomycetota bacterium
GTACATCAGTTGCCAGAACCACACCTTCAACAACAACTAGCCCAGGAACAATAGGCAATGTATCACCTGGTCCTACCATATCGCGATCCCCAACTGTGCCATCGCCAGGAACATCACCTCAACCTCCATATCTTCCTTTTCCTCCGGTACCTCCAACACCACCCGGATATCCCGCACCGCCATCTCCGCCAGTGCCGCCGTACACACCACCGCCACCACCATCACCACCTCCGCCGGGCGCGGTGGACACTCTCCCGCCGATAATCATAGTTCTGGAGCCACCTGAGATTGCCATTCTTCACCAGCCCCTTACTATCCAGGCTATAATCGTGGACGATCAGCGAGTGGCCAGCGCTCAACTTGTCTACAGACAGACAAAGAAGTCCAAATGGAACATCCTGCAGATGACCGATTCTGATGGAGATTCCATCTACCAGGCAACCATTCCGGCCAGCGCTGTCAAGAAACCCAAGGTAGAATACTATCTTATAGCTAGAGACGCCGCCGGCAATACTTCCGTTGATCCAGCCGATGCACCCAACGATGCCTACGAGGTGGAAGTCGAGCCCTTCCATTAGGGAGCGGATTAGCCACTCTTCCCACTTTTCCTCTTTGAATCTCCGTGATGTATAATGTATCTGTGTTGAACCGAGGAAGGGATTCCTATGCGAGAAAAAGCCCTCAAGAGCTGTAAAGATGGCGAGGTCATCTTCAGAGAAAACGATATCGGAAACGAGATGTACATCATCCGATCCGGCAAGGTAAGAATTCTCCGGGAGAGGGATGGAAAAGAAATAGTCTTAGCAACGCTCAAAGAGGGTGACTTCTTCGGAGAGATGGCCATTTTTAGTGGCCTGCCACGTTCGGCCTCCGCTCAGTCCGTAGGAGAAACCCAACTTGAAATGCTTTCCAAAGACTCCTTTAAGAAATGCATAAAAGAGCCTGTCATCTGGCGCATCTTAGAGAAGATGAGCCAGAGACTTCGAGAAACCGATGAAAAACTTCAGGATTTATTGATCGAGGACGAACTGAGGAAGGTCATGCAACTCTTCAGACGCTATGTTGCTCCTAAAGTGGTAGATGAGATACTGAAAACCGCTGCTCAAGGAGAACTGGATTTGAGCGGGGAGCTGCGTGAGGTCACCGTTCTCTTTGCCGATATTAGGAATTTCACTTCCATCGCGGAAAAACTGCAACCCCAGCACGTGGTAGAGTTGCTTAACACCTATCTTGGCGAGATGACCCACGTGATCTTCAGATACGATGGCACGGTAGATAAGTACATCGGCGACGCGGTGATGGCCGTTTTTAACGCGCCCATTCAACAGAAAGATCACGCTCTTCTGGCTGTAAATGCGGCTTTTCAGATCCAGAAGACGGTAGAGGAGCTTAAGGAGAAAGAACCCTACATCTCCGTTGGGATAGGTATCAACACCGGACCAGCCGTCTTAGGCAACATTGGAACCGATTTGCATCTGGACTATACAGTAATTGGGGACGCCGTCAACATAGCCTCTCGTCTGTGTCGCGCAGCAGCTCCTGGACAGCTCTTGATAAGCCCGGGAACCTACGCAAAAGTTAATAAGGCTGTGGTCGTTGAGAAATTGGAACCAATGCTCTTGAAAGGGAAGAGTAAGCCCATGGAGATATACAACGTGGTCGGCCTGAAATCGAACAAAAACAAAAAAGGAGGGGAAGATGCTCGAGGAGCACGGGGTTATCAGAAAGTATCGTGAGGGCGAGATGGTATTCGAGCAGGGTGATCAGGTAAAGGAGATGTACATTATCCGGTCGGGCAAGGTCAGGATTTTCCGTGAGACCGACGAGGGAGAGGTTGTCCTAGCAAACCTGGGCCCGAAAGAATTCTTTGGAGAAATGGCTTTTTTCGGTAGCCAGACTCGTTCGGCTTCAGCTAAAGCGGTGGATGATGCCGAGCTGCTCGTTGTGGATAAAGAAACCCTAACGAATTTCATCAAAGATCCTGTCATCTGGAGTATTCTTGAAAGAATGAGTGAGCGAATTCGCGAAGTCGATGACAAGATTGAAGGTCTGTTGGTTAAAGACATTGTGCGCAAGGAACACTTAAAGAGCATTATTTCCCGTCGAAGGCTTGTATGACCCCATAATGATTCTGTTCTACACAATACTCTTAGCCCACCTCATTGCCGATTTTATGCAGCCAGCCGCCTTAGTCAAATGGACGAAGCAGAACATCACTGGTCTGTTGGTTCATACCGGAATCTACCTAATCTTGACTTTTATTGTACTTTTGGGCTATGGCCCATATTGGTGGTTGTGGCTGATTATCCTCGGTTTCTCCCACTTCGTTCTCGATCGTCTAAAACTCTGGCTCAACGACAAATTTTCCCATCTCAGCCTTCACATTTTTCTTTTGGACCAGATTCTGCACGTGGTGGTGATAGCCGGAGTGGTTGTGATTGCAGGCTTTGGTACCTCACCTTTCTTGAGACTTATTTCAAAGTATTCGGCGTGGCTTCCCGCTATAACAGGCTATGTAATTGTTACTTTTGGGGTTTCCATTTTGGTGTTTGAAGCAGGCAGAACTATATCAGCCTCGAATCCTGATGAGGCTAACACCACTGTTATTTCCTTTAAAGATCGCCTGCTTGGTATGGCTGAAAGGGCTCTGGCGGTGACCCTCCTCCTGACCGAACTTTATTTTCTGGCCCCGCTTTCGTTTCTCCTATCCATCAGTGGAGTGGTCAGGGGATGGGGAACTAAGGTAGGGGAGAAAAGGCTAACCGAGCTTGTCACCAGCGCATTAATGGCATTTGTTATCGGTCTCATATTAAGAATTTATAACACATAGAGTTCTGTCCCCCGCCTTCGGCGGGGCTCACAGGGAGTAATACGTGGCAAACAAAACCATTCCCGTAATCTCCATAGTCGGCAGGCCCAAAGAGGGCAAGACAGCGTTAATCGAAGACCTGGTTACTGAGCTTAAGAAGAGAGGTTACCGGGTGGGAACCATCAAACACCACGCGCACGAGGATTTCGAGATCGATCAGCCTGGCAAGCCCAC
>JBAQMN010000139.1:0-11700 GCA_049302895.1 Actinomycetota bacterium
GGAAACTGGCCATATTCAAAATCCAGAAACCCGTAGGGGCCTCTGTCCGCCCACTAAAGGGGCCGACACGGAGGTCGGCCCCTACGAGTGAAAACACCTTGTCCCGATTCAGCGTGTTGTTGTGCTCAGAGTCCAGCTATTCGAATCTCGCCCGCCGCATGGTTGCCAGGGGCGCGAACATGATCTTCGTTCTCACCAATGACGCATGGTTTTTTGAGACCTCCGAGAGTGATCAGCACTTTGTCATGAGTAAGCTTAGGGCAGTGGAGAACGGGCGTTACCTTGTTCAGGCGGCAAACTCCGGAGTCTCCGGTTTCGTGACCCCCAAAGGCCAGGTGCTCCAGAGAAGCAAGCTTTTTGAAGTGACCACCCTGTTCGATGAGGTTTCTTTCCTGGAGAGAAAAACCTTCTTCACTCGCTTCGGATACCTGTTTCCTTACCTAACTTTGTCTATGCTCCTCTCAGGGTTATTAATCTCCACATTCCGCCGATATTAATAAAGTAAAAAAGAAGCCCTTTTACACAGAGAGGGGGCGACGGCGGTGGAAAAGGAGATGAAAGAAAGACGAGTCAGGAATCGCCAGATGATTCTCAAAATCATCCGGAAGAAGACACAGGAGAAGAAGGAGTTGAGGGAGGAAGGAGCACCCTGGTGGGAGACGGGTCCGGTCCTGGACTACTGGAAGTTTCTAAAGGACCTGGAAGAGGGAAGAATTAGGCGCCTCAACGGTAGGAAAATTGGTTGAATTATTGAGTGAAAGATTGCACAAGATAGATCATTCTACTATAATTACTCTTAAAGCATGTGCCCCGAATCGGGGCTAAGTTTTAGGTTGTTGTGAATTTGGGGCATACTTTAGGAGGTCAGGTGAATCCACACGACATACCAGACCCAACTGTATCGCGGCTTTCTATCTATGCTCGCTGTCTGGAGAGACTGATAAAAGATAAGATAAACGTGGTTTCCTCGGACGAGCTTGCCGACCGCGCCGGAGTTAATGCAGCGCAGGTCAGAAAGGATCTTTCCTATCTGGGTAGTTTTGGCCGGAGGGGTGTGGGCTACGAGACCCACCACCTTCTTAACCGTGTCTCCTACTCGCTGGGACTCTCCAAGCAGCGCACTTTGGTAATTGTCGGGTCAGGAAAATTGGGCAGCGCTCTACTGGCATACAAAGGATTTCGAGAGAAGGGCTTCAAGCCTGTGGCCGCCTTTGACGTGAACAAGGAGAAGATAGGTAAGACCATCGGGGGTGTTAGAGTCTACGACATATCGCGCATAAGGGAGATTCTTAAGAAAAAGGGTCCTGAAATTGGAATCATCGCCGTTCCAGCACCCTACGCTCAGGAGGTTGCCAACGAATTGGTGGCGGCGGGGATAAGATCCATCCTTAATTTCGCGCCCACGATTCTCAAGGTTCCCCCACAGGTGGTTTTCAGGCAGGTTGATCTTTCGCTGGAGCTCGACGCGATTTCTTACTATCTAAACACGGGAGTACCCGCTGAGAAATCAGCTTAGCTTTCTATAAAAAATTAGTATTATAATTAACATTAGAGTTGATTTCTCCCCGGGAAGAGTTTATTCTTCGAGCGAGCCCTTCGCTCATGTCATTCTGAGGGAGCGAAGCGACCGAAGAATCTCGCTCAGGACAGGCTCCGCGAGTCGAGAAGGTCTCGACAAACTCGAACCAGGTGAGAGTTCTCGACAAGCCTGTCTCGAGCAGAGTCGACAAGCTCGAACAATACTAAGGGACGAAGGGCGGTTCTACGATTAAATTCGATCATATCTTGCGGGATTTAAGGGACATCGAAAAGGAAGTCCGGAGAGAAACTTTAGAGCACGGCGCGTCCGAAGTCAAGGATCAGAAAATCCTGAAGGATGGGCGCTATCTTAGAGTTCTTCTTTTGCTTCTCACTGCGAGTTTCGGTTCATACGAGATCGAAACGCTTAAACCGATTGGGGTCGCCTTAGAACTCCTGACTCTGGGCACCAAGAAGCATTATCCTTTGCCTGTTTCAAATCAAGCTCTCATAACCGCCGACTATTATTACGCCAGAGCTCTAACCATCGTCGCCGGTCTGGGAAATTCCGCTCTCATAAGGATTCTTTCACAAGCCTTGATGGACGTAGCCGAAGGTCAAATGATGGCTGTTTCTTTCGCCGGTCCTTTAGACGTGGTTTTAAAAGATTACTACTACGGCTTGAGAAAAAGGTGTGCTTTTTACAGAGCGGCTGCGGAGATCGGTGGCCTCATTTCGGGTGTTGACGAGGAGGTATCGTTTGCCTTGAAGGAGTTTGGTGAGAGGTTTGGAGTCGCATACGAGGCACGTTCAGAGATAAGCCTACCGGACATTTTTGGTCATTTCAAGGAGAAGGTAGAGGACAGAACACGGAGAGAGGTCAAGATTCTGGCTGCTCACGCCAGAAAAACTCTGGCAAATCTGCCGCCATCTTCTGCCGCAAAGCATTTCGAGGAATTGGCTGATGCGATGGTTCAATAAGAACAGACCGGATGTAATTCTACTTCACGCTCCCAGTATCTACGATTTCCGTAAGACATCCGTCGTTTATGGGCCCGTTAGTGATCTGGTTCCCTCCACTCCGATCTTCGAGATGTATCCAATAGGGTTCGCCAGTATCGCCAGTCATCTTGAGAAAAACGGCATCAATGTCCGCATCATAAATCTGGCTCTGAGAATGCTCAAGAATCACCGCTTTGACGTGGAGAAATACATAAGGACTCTGAACCCTCTCCTTTTCGGGATCGACCTTCACTGGCTTCCTCATTGCCACGGGTCCGTCGAGATAGCAAGAATTGTGAAAAGGGTTCATCCTGAGACGCCCATAGTGTTCGGAGGGTTTTCGGCTTCCTACTTTCATCAAGAGCTGATCGGCTATCCCGAGGTGGATTTTGTTCTAAGGGGGGATTCCACCGAGGAGCCCATGCGGATGCTCGTTCTTCAGCTCAAGAATGGTCAAGACTTTGGGAGAATTCCCAATCTCACCTGGAAGAAAAACGGCCAGGTATTCGAAAACCCTCTCAGCTACATTCCGCAGAACATCGATGATTTTGACATAGGCTATGAGTATATGGTCAAGTCGGTATGGAAGTATCGCGATTTGACCAGCATTCTTCCTTTCAGAGAGTGGCTCAAATACCCGATAATGGCCGCTTTTGCTTCTCGTGGTTGCAATTGCAACTGCGTTTTCTGTGGCGGTTCCAACTATTCTTTCAGGGGTTTTCTTAAGCGTGACAAGACAGCCTTCAGGAGTCCCGAGGCTGTGGTCAAAGAGGTCAAGGGCATCGCCCAGATATCCCGAGGGCCTATTTTCATCCTTGGGGATATACGCTTGGGCGGGAAAGATTATATCGATAAGATCCTGGAAGGTCTGGCGGAACCAAAGATTAACAACCAGGTCATCTTCGAGTTCTATAATCCTCCGCCTGAGGACTTCTTTGTCCGCGCGGCAGAGATTTTCCCACACCACAGTTACGAGATGTCTCTGGAATCTCACGACGAGGCGGTGCGGAGCGCTCTGGGCAAGGGATATTCGAACCAGGCGATAGAAGAGGCGCTGAAAGCGGCTCTTACGCACAGTAGCGAACGTTTTGATCTATACTTCCTGGTCGGTCTGCCCAGGCAGACGGCGAAGTCTGTTCTTGACACGGTCTCATACTGCCGCGAACTGTATGAGAAATTCAATGGCGATAAGAGGCTGCGCTTTTTTATCTCGCCCCTTGCCCCGTTCTTGGATCCGGGAAGTCGCGCCTTTGAGCATCCCGAGAAATTCGGCTACAGGATGATCTGGCGTACCCTGGAGGAACACCGTCAGGCGCTACTCAAGCCAAGCTGGAAGTACATTCTCAATTACGAGACCGAATGGATGACCCGGGACGAGATCGTAGATGTTACTTACAGAGCCGCTCTCGAGTTGAATGAGGTGAAGCGGGAGTACGGCATAATCGATGAAGAAGTGGCTGAAAGAACCAGGAAGCGGGTTCTCGACGCCATGGACATTACAAAGAAAATCGACGAGATCATGGAGACGGAGGACAGAGAGAAACGAGAAAGAAAATTAGCTCTCTTTAGAGATGAGATAGATAGGTCGAGTATCTCTACTGTCTGTGAGAAGCGCGAGCTTGAATGGCCTGTACCGAATCTCATTAATTTCAGAGTTCTCGAGCTTCTTAAGGTTGTTCTCTCCTGAACGAAGGAATGACACAAATAAGTGGTAAGTCCCAAACTTAATCCAATTCCTGCACAAGTCTTAAAAGACGTAAAAAAGGTTGAGACTGCACTCGATAGCGTAGTGCAAGATTGCTTCCCTTCCCTTAAGGAAGCGGTAGAAGCAACAATAAAAGCTGGTGGAAAGCGACTGCGACCGGCTCTTGTGCTCATTTCCGGCCAGGCTGGGATTTATGACTTGGAAATACTTATGCCACTGGCTCTGTCTGTGGAGTTGATTCACACCGCCACCCTGGTTCACGATGACGTCTTAGACAAAGCACTGACAAGGCGAGGGGTTCCTTCCGTAAATGCGCGATGGGGGACAAAGATGGCCATTGCCACCGGAAATCTTCTGCTGGGAAGAGCTTTCACCCTGCTTACCTGCTATGAAAACCAGCGCATTATGAGGAGAATGGCTGAAGCGGCTCTCTCCCTCTCGGTGGGCGAACTTATGCAGCAGGAGCAGACACACGGAGGAAATTTGAGTGTGCAGAGCTGCCTTGAGCGAATGAGGAACAAGACGGCCTCCCTTTTCTCTGCCAGTACCGAACTCGGCGCTTTAGTGAGCGGAGCGACCGAGGAGGACGTATTGGCTTTGCGAGACTATGGTTTGAATCTGGGAATGGCTTTTCAGATTTATGACGACGTTCTGGATCTAACGGCGGACGAAAAGAGGCTGGGCAAGCCTATCGGTAGCGATATACGGGACGGAACCACTACTCTACCCCTGCTCTACGCTATGGAGGAATTAAACGGACAATCTGAACTGAAGAACATTATAAAGAAGGAATCTCCTACTGAAGAGGAGGTCGCTAAGGCAGTTCAGCTCGTCCTCGCCAGTCGTGCCATCGAAAGAGCGCGCGATCAGGCCAGAGCCTTTGTGGACAAGGCCTCCCAGGCCATAAGGGGACTTTGCAATGCAGGGCTTCGAAAGAATCTGGACTCTGTAGGACGATTTGTTGTTGAAAGGAAGTATTAGGATGCTCTTGGATAAGAGAAAAGCTTCGTTGTTTATAAAGATTGCGGCGATTATTCTGGTGTTCACGTTTGTGATGTGGTTTGTGGCCGGTGTCGTTACCGCACCGGGGGGATTTCGGGGACTTTTCGGAGGGGCCTCTCCGTCGCCGGCCCAGGAAAAAAGGGACGAAATCACCAGGCTCGAGGAAGCTCTGAGAGCTGATCCTCAGAATCTCGAGATTCTGATTTCTCTGGGAAACAAGTATTACGATACAAGCCAGTATGAGCAGGCGATTAAGTACTACAGTAGGGCTCTCACGATCGACCCTAAGAATGTGGATGTCCGTGTCGATATAGGCTCTTCCTACTTTAGTCTGAAGCAGTACGACAAGGCTCTGGAGGCTTTCAAAACCGCCACTGAGATCAATCCCAACCACGTCAATGCCTGGTATAACCTGGGTGTGGTGTACAAGGCCAAAGGCGACGTGGCCGGCACTCGCCTCGCTTGGGAGAGGTTTCTTGCTTTGAAACCAAAGGGAGCCGAGGCTGACCGCGTTCGCATGGAGCTATCCAGGTTGAAATAGCAAAAAACTGTGTAGGGGCCGACCTCTGTGTCGGCCCTTTTTGAAGAAGAAGGGCGGACAGGGGCCCCGCCTTCGGCGAGGCGGGCGTCTGCCCCTACGTGTCGAGTGTGAGGATATCCGGAAAAGGTAAGATTGACCGAGTTCCTGGCTTATATTATAATGTAATAAATGTTACATTATACTCTGCAGGTTTGGGAGGTGAAGATGCGTGTTTGAGACTCCGGCTCTCATCGGCCCTCTTGGTGTACCTGAGCTGATAATCATCCTCGTGATAGTGCTGATAATATTTGGTCCTTCTAAGCTTCCCCAGATCGGAAAGGCAATCGGTCAGGGTATAAGATCACTCAAAAAGGCAACAGCGGAAGAAGAGGAAGAGGTCAAGGAGGAGGTAGCGAAGGAGAAGAAGAAAGAAGAATAGCCATCGACAGCAGAAGTTACTTTCAGCTAGAGGTGAAATAGTTGTTTGGACTGGGCGTACCTGAACTGGTAATTATTCTTGTTATCATATTGATAATATTCGGGCCTTCTAAGCTTCCTCAAATCGGCAAGGCACTCGGTCAGGGCATAAAATCGCTCAAGCATGCATCTGAAGAAGCAGAAGAAGAGGTTAAGGAGGAAGTAACGAAGCCGAAAGAGAAGGAGAAGGAAGTACAATAGTGGGCGACAGAAGGATCTCCTTCCTTGAACACCTGGCGGAACTCCGGCAGCGCATTTTGGTAATTGCGGTTGCCGTTTTTGTTACCGGCAGTGTTTGTTATTATTTTGCCTTCAAGATTCTTCGGATCCTATTAAAGCCTGCAGGAAATGCCGTCAAGCTTGTCTATTTAGGCCCCATGGAACCATTTATGGTGAAGTTCAAGATCGCCATTTTTGGAGGGATTGCCTTCTCTATTC
This sequence comes from Actinomycetota bacterium, assembly GCA_049302895.1. Classification (GTDB taxonomy): domain Bacteria; phylum Actinomycetota; class JAHEXW01; order JAHEXW01; family JBAQMN01; genus JBAQMN01. The sequence continues at coordinate 6,663 of JBAQMN010000139.1, forward strand.
CTATCATTCTCTACGAAATTATCGCTTTTGTAGCTCCGGCGCTGAAGGAAAAAGAGAAGAAGCTAATTTATCCTGCGATCTTTTTTATGGTAGCCCTTTTTGCTGCTGGCGTGGTTTTTGGCTACTATTTCATAATGCCTCCAGGTACGCAGTGGCTTTTGAATCAGGCGGAAGGGTTTCTTAACCCCAATATGACCGCCAGTCTTTACGTCACCTATGCCGGCTGGTTCTTGCTCGCCTTTGGCATATCCTTCGAGACACCCGTTTTTCTCCTGCTTTTGGTACGATTAAGAGTTCTCTCCGTTGAGACCCTTCAGAAGCACTGGCGTTATGCCATCATTACTATCTTGCTCATCGCCGCGTTCGTCACTCCCGATTGGAACCCGGTCAACATGGTCGCCATGGCTCTTCCCATGCTGTTTTTCTACTTCGTGAGTATTCTCATAGCCAGATTCATTTAACCGCTGCTTCCCCGAAATCCTCCTTGACATTCCCAATTTTTATTGTTAGTTTGTTACCTATGAAATGCAGGCTTTTTAAGCAGCGGCATGCATCAATTCGCGCCTGCAGAAGGGTGTTTAATACGGGAAGGAGGTGTGCTGGGGTAAGTTAGAAGAAAAGTTGAGTAGGTTTTAGTGAGGAGGTGTTGAGAAGTGGCAGAATCCGTGATTAAGGGACTAAGCCGGCGAGAATTCATCAAGTTGTGCGGAGCCACGGCAGCTCTGATGGGTGTATCTCAGAGCTATATCCCACAAATTGCGGCAGCCCTTGAAGAAGCCGCCGCTAAGCCCCCAGTCATCTGGATTCAAAGTCAGGCCTGTACAGGTTGTGTAATTTCTGCAATCAATTCAAATCGTCCTTCCGCTGCTGATATCGTCCTTGATATCCTATCATTTCGATTCCAACCTAACATTTCCGCCGCCGCTGGCGACGTAGCCATCAAAGCCATCGAAGATACCATTGAAAACGAGAAAGGAAAGTATGTCTTGGTCTGGGAAGGGGCTATTCCCGATAAACAGGATGGCTTGTTCTCATCGTTTGGAGAGAAGGATGGCAAGCCCATTACCAGCGCTGAGTGGTTACCAAAGGCAGCGGACAACGCAGCAGCCGTTATTGCCATGGGTGCCTGTTCATGCTGGGGCGGAATTCCCAGGGCTAACGCCGAAGTGACCGGGGCAAAAGGTCTTTTGTTTAACGGGACGAAAAAGGGAGGCGCCTACACGGGGAGTACACCGGTCATAAACGTGGCCGGATGTCCTCCCAACCCGGATTGGCTGATTGGAACGATCGTTTACTACCTAACCTTCAAAAAGGTTCCTCCCCTCGATGAGTTCAACCGTCCCAAAATGTTCTACGGACAAACGATTCATGACAACTGCTACCGTCGGACCGCTTTTGAGGCGGGGCTCTTCCTGGAAAAGTGGGGAGACCCTGATGCTATCACCCCCACCGAGGGAGGCAATGCCACTATGGATTATTGCCTGCTAAATAAGGGATGCAAGGGTCCTGTGACCTATGCAGATTGCCCGATTAGGCGCTGGAACAGCCGCACAAGCTGGCCCATCGGCGCACATGGTATCTGCATCGGCTGCACCCAGCCAGAATTCTATCAGGAGTTGGCTCCTCTTTACGAGAAAGTGCCAACAGTGAGTGTCGTCGGGATTGAGACCACAGCGGACACCATCGGTAAGGTGCTGGGTGTGGCGACGGCTATCGGAATCGGTGCTCATCTCATCGGCAATATCGCTACAGGTCGTGTCGGCGGTAAGAAGGGGGGTGAGTAGACATGGCTGAAAAGGTAATTGTTGATCCTGTTACCCGGATCGAGGGCCACCTCAAGATCGAGGTCGAGGTCGATGGGGGCAAAGTGGTGGACGCACGGAGCTCTGGTACCATGTATCGGGGTTTCGAGCAGTTGCTCATCGGCAAGGATCCACGGGATGCTCTCAGGATTACGCAACGGATATGCGGAGTTTGCAACGCGATTCACGGAATTACCTCGGCTTTGAACCTGGATAATGCGTTTGGGGCAACGGTCCCGGATGCCGGGAGGATCATCAGAAACATCATTTTTGCTTCTCAGTTTCTAGCCGACCACCCGCTCCATTTCTACCATCTGGCTGCTCTGGACTATCTTGATGTTCTGGCGGTAGCCAAGTATGCTGGCAAGGACCCCGCGCTACTGGCTGTTAAGGACAAGATAGTTGGCTTGGTCAAGGCTAATGATACTTATCCATTGACTCCTCGTTACGAGCCGGACGCATTCTCTATCAGCGATCCGGACATTGTCATAACAGCCGTGGCCCATTATCTTCAGGCTCTGGAGATTCGCAAGAAGGCTCACGAGATGATGGCACTCTGGGGCGGTCGGGTTCCGTTCTTCCAGAATGTGGTGGCCGGAGGAGTCGGTATCAGGCCCACTGTCTCCAGGATCGCCGAGACCCAGTGGCGCCTGAAAGAGATAACCAACTTCATCGAGAATGTTTACGTGAAGGATGTAATAGCCTTAGGGACGGGTCCGCTGAAGCCCCTCCACGATCTCAAGGTCGGTTTCGGCGTCGGAAACTACATCTCCTGGGGGGTCTTTGACCAGGGTAAGTCCGGCGAAGTGACTGCGGAAAACCGCTCCTTCCTCAAACCGGGAATAATCACCAACCTCAACCTGACCAACGTAGAGGTGCCGGATGTAAACAAGGTTACTGAGGATGTGAAGTACGCGTGGTATAAGAGCGGGAGTGGACTCAATCCCAAGGAGGGCGAGACCGATCCCGATGCAAAGAAAGCGGGAGGTTACTCCTGGCTTAAAGCGCCTCGCTACGACGGCAAGCCGAGGGAGGGTGGTCCGCTGGCAAGAATGCTCATCACCCAAGAGGAGGGCTTTATGGATCTGGTTAGCAAGCTCGGCGTCTGGCCTTCTGCGGTGGCCCGGCACGCGGCCAGAGCCTACGAGACACTGCTCATCGCCAAGGAGCTTTCTAAGTGGCTTGATCAGCTGGCGGAGATTGTTAACAATGATCCCAACGCTCCGGTCTGTGACGACAAGCCCGTTCCGACTAAAGCTGAAGGCTACGGAGTTGTCGATGCGCCGAGAAGCGCCAATGGCCACTGGATCACCATCGAAGGTGGAAAGATCAAGCGTTACCAGTTGGTTGTTGCCTCGACCTGGAACCTCTGTCCGAGGGATGACAAAGGCCAGAGAGGCCCGGTAGAGGAAGCCCTGATCGGGACACCGGTGCCTGACCCGAAGAATCCCAACAATATCGTTCGGGTTGTGCGCTCCTTCGATCCGTGCCTGGCGTGTTCGGTTCATATCATTCATCCGGAGACCAATGAGATTCTGAAGTTCTCGGTTACTTAGGGGGTGACACAAGATGGTTAGGGTTCTAAAAGAACACCCTGTTGAAACCCGTATCTATCACTGGATACACCTCCTGGCACTAATTGCCTTAGGAGTGACTGGTTTCTTCATCCGTTATCCCTACCTTTCGGGAGGCTACGGAACTCTGAGGTTTGTTCACTTCATCTCTATGTACGTGGTCGTTTTCAATCTGATCCTCAGGGTCTCCTACGCGTTCATCTCTCGCAATCGGGACTTTCACGAGCTTGGTCTGGGATGGAAGCAGTGGAGAATGATCCCTGGTACCCTTGCTTACTATGCGTTTATCCGAAGGGATCCCCCGGAGGGAGTTGGAGAGTACAATCCGCTTCAGAGAATAACCTACAGCGTGTGGGGCCTTATGCTCGTCTTCCAGGCTTTCACCGGATTTGCCCTCTACAGATCGACCCAACCCTACTTTAGCTGGGTAACAACGGTGCTGGGGGGACTGCCAAATGTGAGGTCATGGCACACCTTCATCATGTGGCTCTTCATAGCCACGGTAGGACTTCACATTTATCTATCGCTCTTCGAGGAGTTTGATGAGTTCAAGTACATGGTTCTGAGCATAACGCCGGAGGAATTAAGAAGGTAGATGAGCGTAGGGTCGAAAGATTTTCCTGCCAACCCCGAGCACATCATGGTGCTCGGGGTTGGCAATATTTTACTCAAAGACGAGGGTTTTGGTGTCCACACCATCTGGGAGTTGGAAAAGCGCCGCGACGAGTTGAATTTGCCTCCGGATGTTGAGATAATAGACGGAGGAACCCTTGGCTTAGATCTCCTTCACTTTATTGAGAATAAGGATAGGCTTATAGTCGTAGATATAATTAATGCGGGAGCTTCTCCGGGGACAATTTTCAGGTTTAAACCTCAGGACATACAAACCTTACATGTAAAGAAACTCTCCTTTCACCAGGTGACTCTGTTTGACGTTCTGACTATGGCTGAGGGCATGGGAAAGGCGCCCAAGGAAACCATTATAATCGCGGTACAGCCGAAAGAAATCGGCTGGGGAATGGAGGTAACGGAGGAGCTCAAAAAGAAGATACCGAAAGTGATCGAGCTGGTAGTTAAGGAGTTAAAGAGGGTCAAAAGTTAGTGCATGAAATGGGTATCACACAAAGCATTCTTTCAATAGTTTTGGATCAGGCCAAGCAGAACGGAGCCAAGAAAGTAACGCAGGTCAATCTCGAGATTGGAGAGATGACCAACCTCGCCAGTGAATGTGTCGAGTTTTACTTTGATATTGTCAGCAAGGAGACTATCGCTTCCGGGGCAAAACTTGTCATAGAGAATCCCCCTCTTAAGGCGAAATGTTCTACGTGCGGTCACATTTTCAGGGTGGAAGATTATAATTTTATCTGTCCCAAATGCAATAATATCAGTCCGAATATTATCTCAGGCAAAGAATTGGCTGTCACCAGCATTGAAATAGAATAAGATGTAGGCAACAAAGGCACAACTCGTAGGCGCGAATTTATTCGCGCACATAAACACATTTGGGAGGTTCGAAATTGGAAGTAAAAGTACTCAAGGACATATTGGAAGTAAACGACGTGATCGCTCAGGAGAATGCCAAACTTTTCAAAGACAAAGGCGTGACTGTTCTAAATATAATGAGCTCTCCTGGAGCAGGAAAAACGAGTTTGATCCTGAGGA
>JBAQMN010000140.1:0-3329 GCA_049302895.1 Actinomycetota bacterium
ACTCCGCGGCTTTCGCCTCGGCCTCCGACGGCTTCACTCCGTCAAGGAGAAGCGGCAAGGCAGCGTTCTCTACCGCGTGGAGGACGGGGATGAGGTTATAGAACTGGAAAACGAACCCGATCTTGCGGCGACGCAGCTCGGTCAGAGCCAAGTCGTCGAGGGTCGACAGATCCGTCCCATTAATCAGGACGCGTCCGGACGTCGGCTTGTCCAGTCCACCCACGAGGTTAAGCAGTGTCGACTTCCCGCAGCCGCTCGGCCCCATCACCGCGACTAACTCACCTGGTTCAACCGTAAGATTCACCTGATCAAGAGCAGTTACTGCGGTGGCACCGCTCCCATAGATCCTGGTCAGATCCTCAGCCGTTATAATAGCCATGGGTCCCTCCTCCGAGTGAGACGTCTCGGACATCTCTTCCCGCCTCGCTAACGATCTCACTGATTAAAGTATAGTGCGGGCTTAGAGAGTTGACAATTTCTCTACTATCGTCAGCGACTCAACGACCACCGGATTGACCGGCTTCGACATCTCTCCCATAGGACTCGCCTCAACCGGGGCTTCGGCAATCTTGTCCACCGCCTCAAGCCCCCGTATTACCTGTCCGAAAATGACATAATTCTTAGGTAACGGATAATCCTGATGCATGACGAAGAACTGGCTTCCGTTGGTGTTCGGGCCGGCGTTTGCCATAGCCACCGTGCCGCGCACGTATTCGCCCTCAAAGGGCTCGTCGTCAAACTTGTACCCCGGGCCCCCGGTCCCGTCGCCTCTCGGGTCACCGCCCTGTATCATGAATCCCTTAATGACCCTATGAAAGATAGTTTTGTCATAAAACTGTTTTCTTGCGAGATACACAAAGTTATTAACGGTGATTGGGGTCTCCTTGGCGTTCAACTTGATAGTTATGTTCCCCGCGGATGTCTTAAGAATTGCTTCGTACGTTTTGTTCGCATCGATTTGCGTTGTGGGTTTATCCAAGCCCTTCTCCTTTCCTGTGCCTCAAAGAATACTCATTCCATATCATTCTACTTTTCTTAGCGTTTCCAGACTAGCCGCGCGGCGTCCCGCTGCGCGTATTGCTCCGCCAGTAACCAAAGGGAAGGTTTAAACCAAAGACAACCGCAGTGCAAGGGAGGAGTTTCTGCATTTTCTCATTCTACTATGGGGCCTGGCTTCGGGTCAAAGCTCGCCATCGCATGCCAGCTCTTGAGTGAGCGGATCCTCACAGTAGGACCCATTCAAGTTACAGAATCCCTCCAGCACATCACCCTGACAGAATTCTAACATTCCTTATTAAGCCTCCCTTTCTTTCCTCCGATAAAAATACTAGGTCCAAAGATTCTTTGAAAAGGGCAAACCCGTCGAAAGGCGGGGACGCAAAGCCACAGGTCTACAGCCGACTTAGAGGAGGCTACGATGGCTGGGCTGCCAAAGAGCAAGAGTATTCGAAAAATCAGAAATGAAAAACATCTTCGGCGATTGATCATCGCTATTATTATTGCTCTGATATTGGCAGTTGGTTTCTATGGTTCAATTATTTTTGCTACCACAAAGCCTGTGGAAAAAGAGATAGAAGGGGGAAAATATTATCACCAGCCGTATCTTGCACGAAAGTGTGACAGCTGTCACATGACGGCAAAAGGAGAAGAGCGACGGCTGAAAGCCCCGGTTGAAGAACTTTGTTTTACTTGTCACAAGGATAAAGCTCAGGAGTTAACCAAACATTCCGTGCACCAACCTTTTTCAGAAGGTAAATGCCTGGTTTGTCATGAGCCGCATAAATCCAACAACCCCAATTTACTCGTAGAGCAAGTAAATGGGCTATGCGCCAAATGTCATCGCGAGCTGCGTAATAGGTTAGAATCTAGTCCTCATAGTTCTATAGACGGAACTAAAGGAAAAGGTTCTTGTCTAAACTGCCATCAGTCCCATTCGTCTGATTTTCCGTCACTTGGAGTTGGTGAACCAGTTGCACTCTGCAAGAGTTGTCACAATCAGGGCCCCACTAAGCGGAATCACCCAGTTGGAAAACCCTTTATCGATGAGAGAACCGGCAGGGAACTCACCTGTTCAAGCACTTGCCATGAGCCTCATGGCAGCGAATATGTTCCGATGCTGCGTCTACCCAACAATGATAGCCTTTGCCTAACCTGCCACCAGGGAGTGGGGATACTATTCTAAGTCTGCCAGATCTATATCTACTTCTCTTGATCCTCCGCATTTTTCCTCCCGTTTCCAGAGTTGGACTTTTTCGAACGTTTAAAGTAAAAGTGCAGTTCAGACTGGGTGGAGCTTGACACATGCTGAGCTGGGAAAATGATGGTTCTTGAGGAAGCCGGCTGGTCAGGGGGTGATCAGTCCCCAGATAGAGAGAAGGAGTAGACCCATTTGGCCCACTCCTTCTTGAGTTTCTTACACAATCACAGATTTGCGATGGATCTAGTATCTTGTAGGACTGTATCCGCCACCGCCAAACCCGCGACCGCCGCTCGGCCGCTCTTCCCGCGGCTTGGCCTCGTTCACATTGAGTTTTCTTCCTTCAAAGTCGGTGTTGTTGAGCTTTTCGATTGCGGCCTTGGCAGCATCGTCGCTTCCCATCTCAACAAAGGCAAAGCCTTTGCTTCGCCCGCTTTGCCGGTCGGTGATGAGATCAACGGAAACAACACTGCCTGCTCCAGAGAAAAGCTCTTTTAGCTGCTCCTCTGTTACTTCGTAGGAAAGGTTTCCTACATAAAGCTTAGTAGCCACTCAGACTCCTCCTTTCTCAGCATTGCTGATTTTGTTCGACTCACCTATCTGACAGTCGGCGGCTACTCGATGGAACCAAGGCGCGTAAACTTAGAGGAACAGCTCACGAACAAATCATCAGCTCTGCACGAGAAACCTGCCCTCGTATTATACCAGAGTTGATTGCTGAAAGAAACTTCACTCCTCCGCGAGTCTTTCCTCGCATAACAAAAAAGCCCTTTTTCGCATTAAGCTTCGGCCTTCGCCGACCGTAGTCGGCTTCGTCCGACGGAAGTCGAAGGGCATTGTTCGCCAAAACTAGGATGGCTTGTCCTTCTTCACTAAAGCTTCGAAGGACACCCTCCGTGGCCTTGGCGAAGGAGGGTGCCGTTCGCCCGTCCTCCGCAGTAGCTATTGCTACAGCTACGGAGGATGGATAGCCGTAGAAACTATATTCAGCCCTTCTTCGCATAAAGCTTCGAAGGGCATTCTTCGCTGCTTGACCCAAACAGAAGAATGGCTCGCCATTCGAAGCACCCTTAAAGACGAAAGCCGTTAGGCTTGAGTCTAACAGCGAAGAATGGTGGGCCCAAGTGGAGTC
>JBAQMN010000141.1:0-2852 GCA_049302895.1 Actinomycetota bacterium
GAGCGAGGGTATTCAGGGTAAGCGAACTGCCAACTCACTTCCTCCCCATTGAGGGGGAGGATAGAGGTGGGGGTGACCCATAGTTGCAGGGCACCCTCCTCTAGCCCCTCCCCTCAAGGGAGGGGAAGGCCAAAATCTCGAGGTTTTCTTTGATCTCTTGGATGGAATTGAGGGTTTGGGGGGAGGCGAATTCGTGGACGGATTTGCCGAGAAGATCAGCCTGGCGTAAACCCTCATCGTAATCGATCAACCCTAACACCTGCTCATTCACCAGACCAGCCAGGACGGTTTTCCTGTCGTCTTCACTCTGAATCTTGTTTCCAACAAACAAAACTTTACCGATTCCAATATCGCGAGCTAAAGCCTCGATTCTCTTTGCCAGGGCCAGGCTCTTCTGCCCAGGCTCGACCATAACAATCAACGCATCCATGGCCTCGACGGTGCCGCGCCCGAGATGCTCGAGGCCAGCCTCCATATCCAGGATAACCACTTCGTCTCTTTCTATAATGAGGTGCCTCATCAGATTCTTAAGAAGAGTATTCTCGGGGCAGGCGCATCCCTCTCCTCCGACCATGATGGTGCCCACGACAAGGAGTTTCACTCCCTGGTGCTCAGCCCAGTACCTCTCGGGGATATCGTCAACCTTTGGATTGAGTTTAAAAAAGGCGGCTGGAACACCCGGCTGAGTCTCCGTTCGCTCGCTTATCAGCTCTTTTAATTCCGCGATGGGAGTAATTCTCTGATATGCCTCTTTAGGGAATCCTAAAGACATTCCCAGATTGAGAGCGGGGTCGGCATCGACAGCCAGAACAGATTTCCCCTGGGAGGAGAAAGCACGTGCGAGAAGACTTACGAAAGTGGTCTTGCCTGTGCCTCCTTTGCCGGAAACACCAATCTTCATTGACTAAAGCCAGGCCGAGAGCTCTGCCTCGAGCTTCTTCTTGGGCATCGCTCCGACCAGCTTCTTCTTCACTTCTCCCTTTTCAAAAACGATCAGGGTGGGGATGCTCATCACTCCATAGTTTGCCGGCATTTTCTGATTCTCATCCACGTTTAGCTTAACAAACTTCATCTTGTCCCAATTGTCGTTGGCTATTTCCTCGATGACGGGAGCGATCATCCGGCAGGGACCACACCAGGCCGCCCAGAAGTCCACCAAAACAGGCTTTTCGCTTCTGAGAACCTGCTCTTCAAAGTTGTCATCGGTGACATGAAGAACGTTCTCGGCCATGTCATCCTCCTTTCCTGGCCTCCAGATACCTTTCAGCCATTACGGCAGCTAAAGCTCCGTTGCCCACGGCTGTTGCTATCTGCCTAAGTCTGCTCTTCCTCACATCTCCGGCAGCAAAAATGCCTTCCACCGACGTCTGGAGGTTGTCATCGGTTATTATATAACCATTCTCGTCCAGGTGTAAGACGCCCCTGGCAAAATCTGTGTTTGGGCTGTTGCCGACGTAGACAAAAACCCCATCGACCTCGAGGGTTTGCCTCTCGTCCGTTTTGTTATTCTGAATGGTCACCCGCTCAACCATTTTTGTCCCCTGGATCTCTTTAAGCTCAGAATTCAATACAAAATCGATTTTCTTGCTCCCAAGGGCTCGATCTTGGAGGATTTTGTCCGCTCTGAGTCTGTCGCGGCGATGAACAACCGTCACCCTGGAGGCAAACCTGGTTAGGTAGAGTGCCTCCTCAACAGCGGCGTTTCCACCACCAACCACCACGAGTTTCTTATCTCGGAACAGAGGGCCGTCACAGGTGGCGCAGTAGGAGACGCCTTTCCCGGTAAACTCCCTCTCTCCCGGGATTTCCAAACGGCGGGGGCTTGACCCCGTTGCTATGACCATCGCTTTACCGCTGATCTCTTTCACGCCTTCAGGTGTATCAACTACGATCTTTCTCGCCTCGTTTTCGCTCTTGAGGGCGGTGACGCAACAGAAGACCTCGATTCTTAGGCCAAAGCGCTGAGCCTGCTTGGTCATCCTCTCCATGAGCTCGTGACTAGCGACGCCCTCGGGAAAGCCAGGATAGTTTTCTATCCACTCTGTTATCGACAGCGGGCCTCCCTCGCCGTTCTTCTCAATCAAGAGGGTGTTCAGCCCGCCGCGGCTTGCATATATGCCTGCCGTTAGACCAGCCGGGCCACCGCCGATTATTATAAGATCATAATCCGTCTCCAATTGGTTTTCCTCCTTCGCCAATAGACTATTTCAAGTGCTCAGCATATTTCAAGAAGACCTTCAGAGATTCGTCGACGGCCTTCTCGTAGCCAAGCTTCTTGTCCAGATTCTTGACGACGCACTCGCCCATGGCATCGGTGACAATCACATGGCCGACACTGGTTAGAGCAGCGTGAACGGCCGCATACTGGATCAGTAGGTCCTCACAGCCCCGACCCTTCTCAATCATCGACCGAAGCCCGCGAATTTGACCCTCAATCCGCTTGAGCCTGTTCAAGGTCCTGGCTTTGGTATCTATAGTTTCCTCTTTGACGTCTCTTTTCTCTTTGACAGGCATATTTGTACCCACCTTTCCGATACTTACTTAGTCTCCTTTATTATTATACCTTACGGGGTATTATAATGTTAGGTGTCTGCTTCGCCAACTTTAGCACATTTTTCCCCTCCCTTGATGGGAGGAAAGAGCGACTGCGAAAGAGCTCTTTGAAAGGGGCATGTTCTCAGGGGAAAGGATTTCCCCTGAGTCATCCGCAAGGAGGAGAGCATCGGGGAGGAACCGTGAGGTTCCTTCCTGAAGAGCGAGCCTTGTATAGACAGCGAGCGAGGGTTAGGGGAGGGTGGCTATAGATAATTCTTGGTCACCCCCACCTCTATCCTCCCCCATCAAGGGGGAGG
>JBAQMN010000142.1:0-6954 GCA_049302895.1 Actinomycetota bacterium
CACCTTCTTCACTGGGCTCTTCGTTTGGTTCTCGGCAGCCATGTTCGGCAGGCAGGTTCCCTTGTCGACGAAAAAAGGCTTCGCTTCGATTTTACGCATCCGACAGCTCTTACTAAAGAGGAACTGAAACACATTGAGACGCTCGTGAACAAGAGGATAATGGAGGTGCACCCTGTAAGGGCCTACACCACCACACACAAATTTGCCATTGAGAGTGGGGTCCTGGCCTTCTTCGGTGAGAAATACGGTCGTTATGTTCGGGTTCTGGAGATGGGTGATTTCTCTCGAGAGCTCTGCGGAGGGACGCATCTTGTCAGCACCGGGCAGATCGGCCTGTTCAAAATCGTTAGCGAAGGTTCGGTGGGGGCTAATCTCCGCCGCATAGAGGCTGTTACCGGTCTGGAGGCTCTCACCTATGTCGAAAAACAGGGCGAGATCATCAAAGAAATGGCGCGCATGCTTAAGACTGGTGCGGATCTCATTGGGGTACTTCAGGGACTTTTGAATACGCTGAAGGAGAAAGAAAGAGAGGTAGAGCAGCTCAGATCGCAGCTTGCCGGAAGCGAGGTGGAAAGGATAATAAGAGAAGCGAGGGAGTTCGAAGGGATAAAGGTAGTAGTTGCCCCTGTCGCGAGGAAGGATATGGACGCTCTGCGTGTCATAACGGACGATCTCAAAAACCGCCTTAAGCCTGCTGTTATAATCCTCGGATCGGCCCAAAATAAGGGGGTTAGCCTGGTGGTTGGGCTTACGCCTGACCTGGTGAAAAAGGGACTGAGCGCGGTGAAGATCATTCAGCCTCTGGCCGAGATTATCGGCGGCGGTGGAGGGGGTCGTCCCGATCTTGCTCAGGCAGGCGGACGCGTACCTGAAAAGTTGGACGAGGCTCTCAAAGTGGCGGAAATGACAATTCAAGGCATGATTGCACTTGCGGAATAAAGTGAGGCTGTTAGGGTTGGACGTAGGGGAGAAAAGGATCGGAGTGGCTCTTTCTGACCCGTTAAAGAAAACCGCTCAGCCCTTTGGAGTCATTGAGCGTAAGGATCTGGCCAGCGTGGCGGCTCAAATAAAAGAGATGATCGATAAATTCGACGTGGAAAAGATAATCGTTGGTCTGCCATTAAAAATGGACGGAACTCTGGGCACTCAAGGGCAAGCCGTGAAGAGTTTCGCCGACGAACTCCGGACTCTCCTCATGTTTTCCGTTGAGACCTGGGATGAGAGACTGACGACAAAGGAGGCTCACAGAGCCCTTAGGGAGGCAGGAGTGGCGGCAAAGAAACGCCGGGGGCTGACGGACAAGCTGGCAGCGGCTCTCATCCTCCAGAGCTATCTTGACAGCCACGCTCGGAGCAGAGAATCGGGAGAAGGGTGATAGTTATTCTGAAAAAGGCGCTCGTTGTCGCGACGATACTTGCTCTTTCTGCCCTGATTGTCTTCGGACTGTCCAGGGCATTTGTCTATTTGACCCGTCCCGCGCCGGAGCCTGTCAATGTAGTGATCAAACCCGGCTTCTCCACGGCTGAGATTGCTGAGAACTTGAGTCAGGCCGGCCTAGTCGACAACGCTGTTCTGTTTAAGCTTTACATAATAAGGAACGGTGCTGAGACGAGAATCAAAGCCGGTGAATACCGTCTCAAGACAGGTCTTTCTTATAAGGACGTTCTCACTCTTCTTCTTAAGGGTCCAAAAACAAAGTACTACTCTGTAACCATCCCTGAGGGTTTTACGCTAAGAGAGATTGCTGGTGTGATAGGATCGAAAACCCATGTAAGCGGGGAGGAATTCTTGAGGTTTGCCAACAAAGACTACTACGACCTCTTTTTTCTCTCAGAAATTCCCACCGATAATTTGGAAGGGTATCTTTTTCCCAAGACATACCTGATAACTGAGCGAATGAACGCTCACGACGTTGTAAAGATGATGCTTTTGCAGTTTCAAAAGGAGGTTTCTCCGCTGGATTTCACCTGGGCAAAGGCACGAAATCTCGGCCTTCACCAGATTGTAACCGTTGCTTCCATGATCGAGGAAGAGGTAAAGATTCCGGAAGAAAGGAGCGAGGTAGCGGCTGTTATCTACAATCGCTTGAACGGGGGAATGCCTCTTCAGATCGACGCTACGGTGCAGTACGCTTTACCGGAAAGAAAGTCTGAGCTCACCTACGATGATCTCAAAGTGCCTTCGCCTTACAACACGTATCTGAACCCGGGGCTTCCCCCGGGGCCGATTACCAGTCCAGGGCTTGCTTCTATCCAGGCGGCCTTGAAACCGGCCAATGTCGACTATCTCTACTATGTGCTCACCGGGGCTGACGGTAGCCACACCTTCACCAGTTCTTATGACGAGTTCTCAAAGATTAAGGAGGAGAGAGGACGCTAAAAAAACTTCTTTACCCGGCCAAGTATTATAGAACTGTTTATGAGATCGACACCGGAGATCTTAAGAAGCGGGGAATAAAGGGTATGATTATTGATCTGGATAACACCCTGGTGGCCTGGGGAGCGGAGGAGATTCCATACCGGCTCAAAGAGTGGGTTGGTGCACTCAAGAACGATAGTTTTAGGCTCTGCCTTGTCTCGAACGCAAAAGTATCCCGTGCGCGGCAGATGGGCGAAGACCTCGGTCTTCCGGTTGTTGCTCCGGCTCTGAAACCTATACACAAACCTTTCAAGCGCGGCTTAAAGTGCCTGGGACTCCCAGCGGAGGAGGTTGCCGTAGTGGGGGACCAGATTTTCACCGACGTTCTGGGTGGTAACAGGATGGGCCTGTACACGATTCTCGTCGACCCCATCAGCCAGCAGGAATTCATCGGAACGAGGTTCGTCAGAAGAATAGAAAAACTGTTTGGGTTTCGAGAAATATTTGTCGAGAGAAAGAAAAGAGACGAGAGTTGATAATCACCGGAAAGACAAGAGTGGTAGGCATAATTGGTAATCCCATTGAACATTCGCTATCGCCTGTTATGCAAAACGCGGCCTTCGAACGGTTGGGCCTTAACTGGTGCTATCTGCCTTTCTTGGTGGTGAAAGAGCAGGTGGGAGCGGCGGTAGAGGCAGTGAGGGCTTTGAATCTGGTCGGAATCAACGTAACCATGCCGTTCAAAGAAGCGGTGATCCCCTTTTTGGACGAGGTGACAAAGGAAGCCGGGTTTGTCCAGGCGGTAAACACCATCCACCAGGCCCGTGGGCGATTGACGGGATATAACACCGACGGGGAAGGCTTTGTAATATCTCTGAAAGACGACGCCTCCTTTGAGACGGCGGGCGCGACGGTTTTTCTGCTTGGGGCGGGCGGAGCTGCCAGAGCTATAGCTAATTCTTTGGCGAAGTATGGTGTCTCAAGTGTTACCATTTTGAATCGCACTGTTGACAGCGCCATCGAGTTCAGCCAGGGTTTAAAGAAAAGATTTCCTCACTTAGAAACTAATCCGCGATCTTTCAAAAATGAGTTTTACTCTTTACTAAAAGATGCCGATATAGTGATTAATGCCACTCCTCTCGGGAGGGTTTCTATGAAAGAGATGCCCATTTCAGCAGGGAATTTGACACCTGGTCAGTTCGTGTGTGATCTGGCTACCTCGCCTAAAACAGCTTTTTTGGAAGCTGCGCGGGAGCGGGGGTGCCGGACGCTGGATGGGCTGGGAATGCTCGTTTACCAGGGCGCGGCCGCCTTCAAAATTTGGACGGGGCTTGATGCCCCTGTAGAAGTAATGTGGGAAGCCACCAGAAGAGCAGCGAAAAACGAGTAGGCGCGGATTTATCCGCGCAACACGGTGAATGTGATGAGGGAAGCCAGAAGACAATTAGGCGATATTCTGATAGAAAAAGGGTTGATCACCGAGGATCAGCTTGAGGAGGCTCTCGCCAGACAAAGGCAAGGTGGAGAGTCTCTTGGTCGCGTGCTTGTCAAAGCTGGCTTTATCTCCGAGGCGAATCTGCTTCAGGTCCTTGCCGAGCAGCTCGGTCTGGAATTTGTTGACTTAAGTGAGTACAACATCGATTTGGGAGCAGTGGCCATGGTTCCGGAGAGTGTCGCCAAACGAAACTCCATCGTGCCCATCGGTTTTGACAATAGCAAGCTCGTCGTGGCCACATCGAATCCGACTGACGTGTTTATCTTTGACGACCTACGCATGATGACGGGCTTTGAGATTAAGCCGGTTGTCAGCACAAAAGAGGATATCCTTAATGTAATAAATCGCTATGCTCGGGCTGAAGACATGGTCGAGCAGGCTGTAGAGGAAGTGGGAGACGAGGCTGTCGCGCCGGAAGAGATCAAGCGGATTACCGAGATGGTTGAGGAGGCTCCCATTGTAAAGCTGGCTAACCTCATCATCACTCGAGGCATTGAGGACAGAGCTTCGGACATCCACATAGAGCCGCAGGAAAAAGACGTAAGAATTCGTTACCGCATAGACGGGGTGCTCCATGAGGTCATGAGACCGCCCAAGCGTGTTCAGGCCGGACTGATATCAAGGCTTAAGATCATGGCTGATATGAACATTGCCGAGCGACGCATTCCTCAAGATGGACGCTCCGGCCTGGTTGTCGCAGGACGGGCCGTCGATCTCCGCGTGGCCAGTCTACCCACTGTATACGGGGAAAAAATAGTTCTCCGTATTCTGGAAAAGAGCAGCATCCTGCTGGAGTTGGAGGATCTTGGTTTTCTGCCCGAAACTTTGAAGAAATACAAAGTCTCTTTTACCAAGCCATACGGTGCACTGCTGGTAACGGGACCGACCGGGAGCGGAAAATCAACTACTCTTTATGCCACTCTTAACGTTTTGAACTCTCCTGAGAAGAACATCATCACCGTAGAAGATCCGGTAGAATACAGACTGGCCGGAATCAATCAGGTTCAGACAAATCCCAAAGCGGGGTTGACCTTTGCATCGGGACTTCGTTCCATCTTAAGAAGCGACCCTGACATAATAATGATTGGAGAGATCAGAGATAGAGAGACCGCTCTGATTGCCGTAGAGTCGGCTCTCACGGGGCACCTGGTTCTGTCGACTCTCCACACAAACGACGCTCCCTCGGCTCTGACGCGACTGATCGAGATGGGCATCGAGCCTTTTCTGGCCGGCTCTGCTGTGGACTGTGTTCTGGCGCAGCGTCTGGCCCGAAAGCTCTGCCCAAAGTGCAAAGAGCCCTATGAACCTTCTCTGGAGGCGTTACAGAAAAGCAATTTCCCGGTTAAGCCAGGGGAAAAGCTGGTTTTTTACCGGGCAAA
The DNA here is from genome assembly GCA_049302895.1 of Actinomycetota bacterium. GTDB lineage: Bacteria > Actinomycetota > JAHEXW01 > JAHEXW01 > JBAQMN01 > JBAQMN01. The sequence continues at coordinate 5,233 of JBAQMN010000142.1, forward strand.
GGGTTGTGGTAAGTGTAAGAACACAGGCTACAAAGGTCGAGTGGGTGTGTTTGAAGTAATGCTGGTCAGCGAGGAGATAGAACGCCTCACCGTCGCAAGAGAGTCTTCTGATGCTATCATGAAGCAGGCGGTAAAGGAAGGAATGCTCACTCTTCAGCAGGACGGCTTCGAAAAGGTACGGCGGGGCATGACCTCCATTGAGGAAATCATGAGGGTCGTGGCGTAAGCCGAAACTCGTAAAGGAGGGCTAAAATTGGCTAAGATAGAAGAGCTAATGGACAAGGTTGTCGAAAGAGAGGCCTCCGACATGCATCTAACCAGTGGTCTGCCACCCGTTTTGCGCATAGATGGGAGGCTAATTCCCCTTGACGACTATCCGAAACTCGGTTCCGAAGATGTCAAGAAACTAATCTATGAAATCTTAACCGAAGGCCAGCGCGTGAAGTTAGAAAGAGATCTTGAGCTCGATCTCTCCTATTCTCTACCGGGCAAGGCGCGTTTTCGGGTAAACGTCTACTGGCAGAGGGGCAGTGTGGGTGCAGCCTTGCGTCTGATTCCCTTCAATATTAAGAGTCCCGAGGAACTTGGTCTGCCTAAAGTGGTGGAAAAACTGGCCCGGAAACCCAGGGGATTCATTTTGGTCACTGGACCTACCGGTTGTGGAAAGTCTACTACTATCGCCTCCATGATCAACATAATCAATCAGACCCGAGATGTACACGTGATGACCATCGAGGATCCCATCGAGTTCTTGCACGCACACGGTAAGAGTATAATAAATCAGAGAGAAGTGGGAATCGACTCCCACTCCTTCACTGCAGCTCTTCGCCATGTTCTTCGTCAGGACCCCGATGTCATTCTGGTTGGCGAGATGAGAGATCTGGAGACGATCTCCATAGCCCTCACGGCGGCCGAGACGGGGCATCTCGTCTTTGCCTCTCTCCATACCCAGGATGCTCCCCAGAGCATCGACAGAATCGTCGATGTATTTCCGCCCCAGCAGCAGCACCAGATCAGAATTCAGTTAGCCGGAACGCTTCAGGCTATTCTGGCGCAGCAGCTACTTCCGAGAAAGGATGGAACGGGGCGGATTCCGGCTATGGAGGTTATGATCGCAACCCCTGCCATTCGCAATATGATCAGAGAGCAGAAGGTGCACCAGATTTACACGGCGATGCAGTCCGGCTACAATGTTGGCATGCAAACTATGGATCAAGCCCTTGCCAACCTGGTAAAGGCGAATATAGTGTCTTATCAAGAGGCGTTTTCACGCGCCATCAATCCGGAAGAATTCAATCGTATTGTCGGTCCGGTTAGCAGTGGGGTGTTGTAAAAGTTGCCACAAGCATACACTTACACAGCACGAGATAGAGCAGGGAAGCCTATCGTAGGCACGATTGAGGGCGAGAGCGAAACCCATGTGGTCGAGAGTTTGAGACGCATGGGTTACGTTGTGAGCAATGTAGCTGTCCAGAAAGAAGCGGTAAAGTTAGAAGCCTATTTCGAAAGATTTCAGAGAGTCAAAGGGCGGGACCTGGCCCTTTTCACTCGACAGTTCGCTACCATGATAAACTCGGGTCTCTCACTCACAAGGTGCCTGAGTATTTTATCAGACCAGACTGAGAGCCCGGCTCTGGGTCGCACCATTAAGACGGTGCTCCAGGACGTAGAGGGCGGATCTTCTCTCTCCGAAGCCCTTGAAAAGCACCCAAAAGTCTTCTC
>JBAQMN010000143.1:0-5370 GCA_049302895.1 Actinomycetota bacterium
GGATTAGCTAAGGAAACCGAATGGCTCAAGAGATCAAGAAGGAAATAAAAACAGAGCTCATGACCCTTAATTTGGGTCCCCAGCACCCCTCAACCCATGGGGTTCTTCGCCTGGTTCTCACCCTGGACGGAGAAAGAATTGTCAAGGCCGAGCCCCATCTTGGTTATCTTCATCGAGGCGTAGAAAAGCTCTGTGAGAATCTCCAGCTCTCGCGGATCATTCCTCTCTTTGACCGTCTTGACTATGTGGCTAACATCAACAACGAACTGTCCCTGGTTATGGCGGTGGAAAAGCTCATGGATATAAGGGTTCCAGAGAGGGCTGAATACATCAGAGTGATAATGGCCGAATTCAACCGAATTCTCTCCCATCTGATCTGGTTAGGCGCTTTTATCCAGGATATTGGGCTCCTCGGAACCGTTTTTCTCTATGGTTTTCGCGAGAGGGAGAAGATTCAGCGGATGATGGAGGCGGTAACCGGCGCACGCATGCATTACCACTATTTCCGTTACGGTGGTGTCGCTCAAGATTTGACCGAAGAGTTTCCCGAAGAAGCTCTCAAATACCTCGATAATTTCGATTCTGTTCTTGACGAATTCGAAGAGATGATCGAGGACAATGAGATTTTTCTGGTCAGGACCAAGGGAATCGGTGCTCTCTCGGCGGAGGATGCTATCAACTTTGGCGTGAGCGGCCCGATGCTCAGGGCAAGCGGGGTCAAAATCGATTTGAGGAAACTGGAGCCCTACTCCGTCTATCCCCACTTTGACTTCGACGTGCCTGTAGAGGAAAACGGGGATTGCTTTGACAGATACAAGGTGCGGATGGTGGAGATGCGTCAGTCGGCCAGGATCATTCGCCAGGCTCTCCAGTCCTTGCCAGGTGGTTTGGTAAGAACTCCTGTTCCGCGCAGGATCAAACCGCCGGAGGGCGAGGTCTACATGCGAACCGAGCATGCCAAAGGCGAGTTCGGCGTTTATCTCATCAGCGATGGCTCACACCGAGCCTACAGACTGAAGATAAGATCCCCCTCTTTCGTCAACTTGATGGTGGCACCAAAGATGCTTGAGGGAATGTTGATCCCTGATCTCATCGCCACTCTGGGCAGCATAGATATAGTTATGGGCTGTATAGACAGGTGATATACTGTGTCACTCATATCTTCTGATAAAAACGAATCGAAGATTTTCGGAACCGGACTGATTAAGAGTTTGGGAGTGACCTTTAGACATCTATTACAGCGGGCGGTCACCGTCCAGTATCCAGACGAGCGGCTTGCTGTTCCACCTCGCTCCCGCGGAGCTATAAGGATGAAGGGCGCCCTGGACGAGGAATACCCGGCGGTTCCGGTATCGGAGGAAATGCCTCCCTGCCAGGCGGCTTGCCCAGCGAACGTCGACGCCAGGGGCTATATTGGCCTCGTAGCCAAGGGAAGGTACGACGAGGCTTGGGCGCTGCATCTCGAGACAAATCCTCTTCCGGCCACCATCGGTCGTATCTGCCCTCACCCCTGTGAAGATGCCTGTAGGCGCGGTGAAGAAGACGAGCCGATAACCATCTTCTGCCTGAAAAGATTTTTTGCCGATCACACCAGTGAACAAGCCAAGAGGAGAATGTTCACCAAACCAAAAGTCCGCAAAGGGAAGAAGGTTGCTGTGATCGGTTCCGGTCCGGCGGGCTTGAGTGTCGCGTTCTATCTGGGTAAGTGTGGTTACGATGTTACCATCTTTGAACGGCTGCCTGTTGCTGGAGGCATGCTAACAGTGGCCATTCCCACTTACCGTTTGCCTCCGGTGGTTATCGAGGACGAGATCAGACGAATTCTGAGCCTGGGGGTGGAATTGAAGCTTAACACGCCCATCGGAGGTGGTGGACTCTCCCTGGACGATCTGTTCAAACAGGGTTATGACGCCGTGTTTCTCGGGATTGGTGCCCATCGGCCGATGCGTCTGGGAATCGAGGGTGAGGATCTGGAAGGGGTAATCCCCGGAGAGACCTTCCTGGCCAAGTACAGGTTGGGTGAGAAGGTAAAGGTAGGCGAGAGAGTAGCCGTAATCGGCGGAGGTAACACGGCCATTGACTGCTCGAGGGTAGCACTTCGAATGGGAGCAAAGAAGGTGGACATACTCTATCGACGGTCTCACGCAGAGATGCCGGCAGCCGTCACCGAAGTGGAAGATGCTCGAGCGGAGAATGTGAATTTCCAATTCTTAGTCGCGCCTAACAGAATTGTTGGCAAGGATGGGCGGGTTTCTGGGGTCGAGTGTGTGAGAATGGAGCTTGGTCCCCTCGACGAAACGGGAAGAAGACGACCGGTCCCTGTCAAAGGCTCAGAGTTTTTGGTTGAAACGGATATGTTGATACCGGCGATAAGTCGCGTGCCAGACTCGGAGTGGCTGGCCGAAATGGGTGTCGAAATATCCAGGAGAGGAACAGTTGTTGTCGATCCACTTACCGGTCTTACTTCGAGGGAAGGTGTTTATGCAGGTGGCGATGGGATGACCGGGCCCTCCATCGCCGTAGACGCCATCGGTACGGCAAGAAAAGCGGCCTATGCGATGGATGTTTATCTTAATAACGGAAACCCCAGCGATTACTGGAAGGAGAGGTTTTCCAGGGAGGAGACTACCAAATACAGATATCTGGGGATGAGGACGGAGAGAGAGGAACCTTCAAAACTTGATCCCGTCGAAAGAGTTAAGAACTTTGACGAGGTGGAAGCGAGCTTTACCGAGAAGGTGGCCATCCCCCAGGCTGAGAGGTGCCTATCCTGCATGATTCAGAGATGCATCGGCTGTCGCCTCTGCGAGGAGGCTTGCCCGACCCGAGCCATCAGGATAAAAACTTCCCAGAATGGTGTGCGGAAAATTGGCGATTATGTGATAGATTACGGCCGTTGCCAGTTTTGCAAGATATGCGTCGACACCTGCCCAACCACGACGCTTGCTCACACAGCGAAATATGAATTGTCAGAGTTTACCCATGATTCGGCCGTCCACAACAAGAAGAAACTCTTGTCAATGGAGTAAAAAGGAGGGAGTCAGATCAAATATCTTTTTGACTATCTGAATGTGGCCGTTTTTGCTCTCGTCGGGGTTGGTTTTGTTTTGGTTCTGCTCTTTGTCGCCAGCCTCCTGCGCCCACGGGTAATAACTGAGAAGAAACTCTCTCCATACGAGTGTGGGATGGTCCCCTTCGGTGGTGAGTGGTCCCAGTTCAACGTGCGTTTCTATATATTTGCCCTTATGTTCTTGATTTTCGATGTGGAAATCGTCTTTTTGTTTCCGTGGGCGATTATCGTGCGCGAGCTCGGGCTGGCAATCTTTGTAGAGATGATGATATTCATAGTCATTCTTGCCCTGGGACTTGTCTATGCATGGAAAAAAGGCGTCTTGAAGTGGGTCTAAAATGCCGTTATTGTACGCTGCAATTGCTCTTGTCATAGTTCTTCTGAATATTCTTCTTTTCATCTGGCTTGAGTTGAAGATTCTGGCTCACATCCAGGATCGATTGGGACCGATGCGAACAGGCCGTTTCCACGGTTGGCTTCAGCCCATCGCTGACGTCGTAAAGCTTTTGAACAAAGAAGACATCGTTCCGGAAGCGGCCGATCGGTTGATCTTTAAGGCTGCCCCCTTTGTCGTCTTTGTACCGGTATTTATGACGCTGGTTACCATTCCGTTAACTCAGAAACTGATGGTGCGGAATCTGGACATCGGAGTCTTCTATGTTTTTGCTCTTTCCGCCTTTACCTTTGTGGGGATGGTCATGGCCGGGTGGGCTTCTTATAACAAATACTCGCTCTTGGGGGCTTTCAGGGCGGCCGGGCAGCTTCTTTCCTATGAACTTCCTCTGGGCCTCTCTATAGTGGGGGTAGTTATGCTCTCCGGATCCCTTAGCCTGGTCTCCATCGTTGACAAGCAGACCATCCCCTATATTCTTCTTCAGCCGGCTGGCTTTATGGTTTTCTTTTTGGCGACCGTCGCCGAGCTCACCAGAACCCCTTTTGACATCCCTCAGGCTGAGTCGGAGCTGGTGGCAGGGTTTTTTGTAGAGTACAGCGGGATGAGGTGGGCCCTCTTCTTCCTGGCAGAATACGCCAGTCTGTTCATTCTCGCTGCTGTCGGTGCTCTTCTTTTTTTAGGGGGATGGAAGGGGCCGCTGCTCCCTCCCATTTTATGGTTTTTTCTTAAAGTTTATGCACTCTTCTTTATAATCGTGTGGATAAGGGGGACGATGCCCCGAGTAAGACCTGATCAACTAATGGCTCTGGGGTGGAAGATACTCTTGCCAGTTGCCTTTATCAACATTGTGATCACGGGGCTTTTTATCGTGGCTACGCCCATATTCCAGCTCTGGTTAGCGATTTCCGAATTCGTATTACTGGGTGCTCTGCTTTATCTGCTGAGGAGGTTGATAATATCATGAGCGGCCCATTAATAGCCTTCTTTATCCTGGCCGGGATCATTCTGACATCGGCAGTCATCATCGTCACCACCAGGAGCATTGTTCACGCTGTTTTTCTGCATCTCTTGGCTTTGTCTTGCGTTGGAGGACTTTACATTCTGCTTTATGCCGAGTTCATTGGTGCCGTACAGATACTGATCTATGCCGGTGCCGTAACCACGATGGTTCTCTTCGCACTGATGCTTACAAAGGCCAGAGGTGGCATAGGGCTCGCTCTGGATAATCCACAAAAAGGTATGGCTTTTCTGACAGCCCTTGGTTTTCTGACTGTTATGCTCGTCATTCTCGTCCCCAAAAACTGGCCGGTTAAAGCGGCTGCGCCTATCAAGGTCTCCCTGGCCTCCTTCGGATCGATTCTTTTCAAGTCGTATGTGTTGCCCTTTGAGATGATTTCGGTTCTGCTGTTAGCTGCGCTGATTGGTGTGGTTGTTCTGGCCAGGAAGGAGGAATGATGATCCCGCTAAAGTACTTTATTATATTTTCAGCTCTTCTTTTTTCCACAGGAATATACGGGGTCCTGGCTCGAAGAAATGCCATTCTCATTCTCATATCCGTGGAACTCATGCTCAATGCCGTCAACGTTAACTTTATCGCTTTCTCCAGGTACGTCACGCCGACTACGATTGTCGGGCAGATGTACACAATCTTCGCTATCGCGGCGGGTGCGGCTGAGATTGGGGTGGGTTTGGCTATTGTGCTTACCATATACCGAGGCAGAGAAACCGTTAACGTCGACGAAATAGATCTGTTAAAATGGTGACGATCGGGTATTCAGGAACGGGCCGACACGGAGGTCGGCCCCTACGTGTCTCTGTGTAGGGGCGGACGTCTCTGTTCGCCCTTTCTCGCGAACTGTCATTGCGGGCTTAATAGCCCGAAATGTGGCCTGGGAAAGCCTCGTCA
>JBAQMN010000144.1:0-15028 GCA_049302895.1 Actinomycetota bacterium
GCGCTGCCGTATCAAGAGGTTGACATTTTTCTGAACAACCCGATCGATTTCGAAGAAGCGAGCAAAACCAGGAAATTTGTTGTTGCTGAGGGCATCAGAATACCGCTTATTTCGTTGGATAATCTCATAAAGCTTAAGCGAGAGCTTAGTCGAGAGCAGGACTTATCTGATGTAGAAGCTCTTGAAAAGGTGAAAAGGATTCTGAAGGAAAAAAGACGTGAAAAAGGCTGAGTCTAAGCAAAAAAGGGGATTTCGGTACAGATACTCACGGGAAACTATCGAAAAGTATCTCAAGCTACCTGCCAGGATGAAACTTCAGTGGCTTGAGGAGATCAATCGATTCTCATTTAACGCTATGCCGAGGGAGAATAGGAGAATCTGGGAGCAGTTTCGGCAAGGTAAAATATAGTGGTTGTTTGTTGTAGGTTGTGAGTTGTTAGTTCACGAAGTGTGGAGGGGTCGCATAGTGGCTGAGTGCACCCGCCTGCTAAGCGGGTAAGGGAGGAAACTTCCTTCGAGGGTTCGAATCCCTCCCCCTCCGCCAGTCTTCGCCCTTTGGGCTTCGAACGGCAGGCCAGCAACAATAATGGCGAAGAATGCCCTTCGAAGCTCGGCGATGTACAGCGAAGAAGGGCAAGAGCAGTGAGCACTGATTTTTACGCGCCTGTGGCTCAATGGATAGAGCGACGGACTACGAATCCGTAGGTTGCAGGTTCGAATCCTGTCAGGCGCACCAATAAGAAGATGAGCCTCGACATAGCTGGCTCATTTTCTTATTGGTAGAGTTGTAGCGAGAATCTGCAACCTAAAGGGGAAATATTGCTCAGGGGAAAGTATTTCCCCTGAGTCTTTCGTATGGAGGAGAGCATCGGGGAGGAACCGTGAGGTTCCTTCCTGAAGAGTGAGCCATGTATAGCCTACGGCCTGTAAGGACAGCGAGCGACGGTTGCAGGTTCGAATCCTGTCAGGCGCATGATACGAAGCCCCAAGCCAAGGGGGTTCTTTAAGGGGGGAAATATTTCCCCCCTTAATCATTTGTAGGAGGGGGGCATATCAGAGGGGAAACGTCCGAAGATGTGCGAACTAGCTTTGGTTTTGCCCGTAATACTTTCTTCGCTCTAGATTGAAAGCTATAGCAAGCAAAGCTATACCAGGCACGATGTTCCTTCGGACTGCCCACAAACGTTTTGTCGTAGCCCGCAGACAATATATCTGTTGACCTGCAAACTGGTGACCTTGTTTGAGCTCCTCCGGCGTCATGAGTTTGGGACGGAAGACGACTTTGCCAGATGGAGAGTAATGGCGCCAATTCTTATCTATTATCCTTCGCTCAGTTTCTAGTTTTTTGAAAAGGCGTGTGCCGGGATAAGGTGTCAAAAGACCTGCGTGAGGAATCTCGATGTTGTTTTTCTGGATAAACTCGATAGTCCTGGCGAAAACACTGATGTCGTCGTTGTCCAGACCCAAAATGAAAGTTCCCACTACGCATATACCGTGCGTGTGAAGCTTCTTTATCGCCTCTTGGTAGTCTGAGACTTTGTTAGTCCTTATTTTTCCAATCGTCTTTATATTCTCTTCAGATAAGGATTCAAATCCAATGAGCAAACCTTTGCAGCCGCTCTCGACCGCAAGGTCTAGCAGCTCGTCATCGGCAGCGACTGCGAGCGTTGCTTGGGCACACCACTGGATTCTCATCGGTACCAATGCTTTAAATAGTTGTTTGGCATATGTAGGGTTTCCAATAATGTTATCATCAAGGAATGCCGCCATCGGGCTAGAAAAGGTTTCGATTTCGGAAACTACCTCAGGAATAGGTCGGTAGCGATAAGTACTGCCTGCAACTGCGTGGATGGAGCAAAAAGAGCAGTGATTGGGGCAGCCACGCGTAGCCTGAAGTGTGTTGGTCGTTAGATACCCTTGCTCGGAAAGTAAATCTCGGCGCGGTATTGGCATTCTTTGCATGTCACAGAAAGTCTCGCTATGGTAAAAAGGTTGTAACCTGCCTGTCTTCGCATCAGTAAGTACTTGGTGCCAGACTCCCTCCGCTTCTCCGATTACGACCGCATCCGCATGCTGAGCCGCCTCTTCCGGAAGCACAGTCGCGTGCATACCTCCAAGAATAACCTTCACGCCCCTCATTCTAAACTCGTCGGCGATCTCGTAGCCGCGCAAAGCGGTCATTGTAAGAAGCGTTATGCCGACCACATCAACACCGCGATCAAATTCTATCTCCTGTATATTCTCGTCAATGATAGTTACCTCAAAATCTGAAGGAGTCAAGGCAGCAAGTACCATGAGTGCCAGAGGCGGTATTCCTCCAGTACGTGAGCCGATCTTGATCGGCGAGATTCTATTGAAAATAGACCGGCTTGCTTTCCAAACCCCTCCTTCTTCTTGCAGGGGTTCGCTCTCCTCAACTCCCGGCTGAATCAAGCAAATCCTCATTTGCTAATCCTCTCTCCTTCTATCGTTATGGTCGTTGTTGTTATTTACTTAAAAATCCAAAGGGCCTTCGATCTGTCTGATATCTGGCCGACGTACGTGAATATAAACATTACTTCACTTATATGGAAAATAAAAAACGACCTCTACAAGGTCGCTAATCTTCTCTGGTTGAGGCCAAGGCATCGATATCTGACACCTTTAGCATCTCCCAGGCATTTAGGTTTTATCAGAACCTTTATTAAGTTAGAACACAGAAGCGATAACGCAGCTGCGCCAAAAACGAAGTCTCAATATAACATATGCCACTTTATATGTCAAAAGTTAGAGTACATTTTTACGTGAGGCCGCTCTGAACTTTACTTTTACCTCAAATCCTTCGACAAGCTCAGGACAGGCGTTTGAAAAAAGTCCAACCCGGGCTTTGCGGTGTCTCCGCGATTTTTAATGCTGACCATTATTTCCTGTTTTTCCCTTAATGTTATTTTTAAACTTTTTTAAAGAGAATGCCGATAACTTTTATAAAAATGGTGAAAAATTATATAAAGTTTTTCGCCAGGCGCGCCGAAAATGTATGGGGATGTTGGAGCAAATTAGGGAAAGGCCCAAGAGGCCAATCGATTTAGGAAGGAGGAAAGGGAAATGTTGTTTAGACTGTATGACTGGCTCTCCCGGCGGGACGAGAAGGGGGCAACTGCTGTCGAGTATGGCATTATGGTTGCGTTGATCGCCGTAGTTATAATCGCAACAGTGACCTTGATAGGTCAGCAACTCGTTGTCGTATTCCAGAAAGTAGCGAGTGCTCTCGGCGTAATATAGTTCCAATTGCAAGAGCATTCGGTTCGTGCCCTTTCAGAGCCCCGCGTGAGCGGGGCTCTTTCCCAGAGAAGATGATTGTGATGTTAAAAAGATTTATGAGAAAGGTTAAAAACGAAAACGGGTCGAGCGCCATAGAATTTGCCCTCGTGCTGCCCGTTCTGGTTATGCTGATGGTGGGCATCTTCCAATTCGGAATGGCCTATAGCAACTATCTTGCTATAACCCATGCGGCTCGCGAGGGCGCAAGGCTCGCTGCAGTAAACCAGTTTAGCGAAGAGGTTGTTCGTGAGAAGGCTTATCCGGTAAATCCTGACTCGATTTCCATAAGTTACCCCTCTGGAAATGTTCACGGCGAATCGGTTATGGTCACCATAACGTATAACAAGAAGATCGAAATCCCCATCTGGGGTTCAGCCGTGGTGCCCTTGCAGAGTCGGGCTAGCATGAGGATTGAGTATTAAGAAGGTAACTAAGATGAAACCCTGGTCATTTCTAAAAGAGCAAAAAGGTTCGGTAATAATTATAGTTGCTGTCGCACTTACCGCTTTTATGGCGGTTGCCGCGCTGGCAATCGATGTTGGTCTTCTTTATCAGGAAAGGCGGCAACTCCAGACCGCGGTTGACTCTGCTGCGCTTGCCGCCGCGCAAGAGATGGCTGAGGGAGGAACTACCGCAGGGGCTCAAACCCTGGCTGAGCAGTATGTTCTCCGAAACAGTCAGGTGGCTCCCGATTCCATCTCGGTCAGTTTTCCCGGTTCCAACCTGGTTAGAGTGGATGCTCAAACCACACGCAAACTGTTTTTCGCAAGAGTGCTGGGAAGAGAGCAGTCCTCTCTTAAGGCAACAGCGACTGCGACTTACGGAATTGCTACAGCGGTTAGAAACCTGGTTCCCATTCTTGTTCCCCTGCAATTTGTTTACTCGCACATCGGTCAGGCGAATACGGGCACCTTCGAACTTGGATCCAGTCGCCCTCTGGAAGTCTTTCGCAAGAGCGGGATTCAGACGGGAAGCGAGATCTTCTATAGCATAACTTTTGTTAACACTGATACGAATCCTACGGGTGTAACCATTACCGACCCTGTTCCAAACAGCACCGCTTACATGGGTGGAAGTGCGGACAAGGGCGGTACTTACGACGGCGCCAGCAATTCCGTTAGATGGCGCATCGATTCGGTAGCAGCGGGAGACTCTGTCACGGTAAGCTTCAAAGTTACCATCGTCTCCGGCTCAGCCTCAGAGATAAAGAACACTGCCGAAGCGGTTACGGATGGCGGCAGAAAATACAATACCAGCACTACTGGAGGTGCTCAGAAGGGCTTCTTCTGGCTCTCCGACTTCGACGCTGGAAGTGGTGGAACCCCCGACTATGCTTACTGGATTGAGAGTGGCTATCCCACAGAGGTTGGAGTAGGACAAATTGCAAACGGTGAAGGCGTCAAGGCGGCTCTCAAGGCAGCTATGGAAAACAGACTGTCCTCAGACGCCAGTGTGGTTCTACCGCTTTACGATTACACCGAGGGAGGCGGAAGTCCCGGTAAATATCACATAGTCGGATTTGTAGAATTCGTTCTGACAAGCTTCGATCTCACCGGCTCACCCAAGACCGTCACAGGGTATTTCACAGATGGTACGGTCGTGGCCGGAGCTGGCGGCGGTACGCCTCCAGAGGCAGATTTTGGAATAAAGGCCGTATGGTTAGTGGATTAGGAGGTTGAGCAAGATGAAGTCACGATTTGCTCTAGTTCTGGTTGCCGTTGTCTTAGCTTTGCTGGCAACAGCGGGCTCGGCGGTTTATCTACAAAGCGTCAGAGCCGAGGTTAAAAGCGGCAATGAGATGGTCAAGGTGCTTACGGCACAAAAGCCCATTAGCCCAGGAGTCACAGTAGAAGAGATGTTGAACCAGAATATGGCGAGCTTCACCCCCATTCCCCGCCGCTATGTGGTTAAAGGTGCTATCACCAATGCGCAGGGACTAAACCAGAGGGTTCTTGTGGTATTCCTGTCCAAGGGGGAGCAGCTTACAGACCAGAAGATAAGAGAGACGGGTGGAGCAGGGCTAAGTTTTCGCATACCTAAAGGCATGGTCGCTGTGGCTATTCCCGTAGATGAGGTGGTTGGAGTGGCTGGACAAATTTCGGTGGGAGATCGGGTATCGCTTATTGCCACCTTCTCCCCCGGGCCACGCGGCGCTGATACGAGCCGAATGTTGCTGCAGAACATCGAGGTTCTCGCCACTTCTTCGGCCTCTGCGCCTTCGGGTGCTGGCCAAAAGGGCGGCCTCACCCAGAGCGGGACGAATGTGGCGAAGAAGACAGTCACCCTCGCTGTTACCCCTCAGGACGCGGAGAGGTTGGTCTTCTCGGAGGAGAAAGGCCATATCTGGGCGACTCTGCAGCCGATGGGCGAGAGTCAGTCCGCTCAGACCCCTGGTCAAACCGTAGACACCGTCTTCAGATAGAGAGGTGGACTGGTGATTACTCTTGTTCTGGCAGATCCAGATGCCGAGTTTGCAAAAGAGATTAAGTTTGCCATCAAAGAGATTCCGAAGATCAGAATCGTTGCTGTAGTACGAAGTCTCACCCATCTTTTGCCTGTCGTTGAGGAACATCGTCCGGCCATCATTTTCCTGGGGCCGAACTTCGATCCCCAGTCTGTCAGCGAGCTTCTGCAAAAGGAAGCTCCTCGCTTTGTAGGGGATGCCTTCGCGATTTTTGCGCCACAGTCACAACAGATAGATATCCCAGACGGCATACTGTTCGAAAAGTTATCGCCCCCTCTACTTCCGGAAGATCTTGTCTCAATCATAGAGAAAATTGCCGACAGAATGTCGTGTGCTCAAGCCCCGGCTGCTCCCCGGGCAAAAATTGTAACAGTCTTCTCTACCAAGGGCGGCGTCGGCAAGACAATGATCGCCAGCAATCTCGGGGTGTATCTTGCCAAGAATACTGACAAACGAGTGGTTGTTGTGGACCTGGATCTGCAGTTTGGAGACGTAGGAGTAATGCTCAAACTTCAACCGGAGCATACCATATATGACTGCGCAACCATCTCTGGTGAGCTCAGCGAGGAGCTCATAGAAAAATTCTTGACTCCCCACAGTTCCGGAGCAAAGGCTCTACTCGCCCCGCTTCAACCGGAACTCGCCGACCTCGTCACAGCGGAACACCTCAAAAACGTTCTTGACGCTCTCAGATGCTATGCGGATTTGATCGTGGTGGACACCCCGGCATCCTTTAACGATCACGTTTTGACCCTGCTTGACGAGACCGATATGGTGCTCCTGGTTGCTACCATGGATATCCCCAGTGTCAAGAACATCAAGCTTTGCCTGCAGACTTTGCAGTCTTTGCAGTATCCCGATGAAAAGATAGTACTAACAATCAATCGCGCGGACGAGAACGTGGGCCTTAAACGACACGAGATCGAGAAAGCCCTGGACAAGGAGGCATTGGTTACCATTCCCACAGATAGGAGAGTGCCTCTCTCTATAAATAGGGGCATACCGATAGTGCTGGAAGCTCCCAGGTCGTCCGCGGCCCGTTGCCTTGCCAGTCTGGCAACGAACCTGAGTGAAAAGTTAAAGGCCGGCCAGGAAGTGAGCGCTGCGGCGTAGAGAAAGGAGTAAACGATGTCATTGCACGAACGATTGGCGCAGAAACGAAACATAGAGGGTGAAGAACAGGGTCAAAGTAGGCATCAGGTGCTGGAAGAGGTTGCGCAAAAGATTCATCAGGCTCTTGTCAAGGAACTGGGCCCCCAACTCTATCAGAGCCAGAAAACGGGTGAATCCCTGCAGCAGAAAGTGACACTGAAGCTTACTGAACTGATCCATCAAGAAGAGACTATTCTTACTGCGGAGGAGAAGCGTTACCTGACGGAGCTGATAACACACGATGTGATGGGCTACGGACCGCTGGAGGAATTTCTAAATGACCCGGAGATTACGGAAATCATGGTCAATAACGCCAAGACTATCTACGTGGAGCGGAGAGGAAAGATATATCCCACCAACGCCCAGTTCTTTGACGAAAACCATCTTCGCCGCGTTGTCGACAAGATAGTGGCACAGATCGGTCGGCGTATCGACGAGAGCGCACCAATGGTCGATGCCAGACTCCCGGATGGTTCCCGTGTAAATGCCGTCATTCCGCCTCTGGCTATACATGGGGCAAAGCTAACCATCAGGAAGTTTTCTGTTGAACCCTACACCGTGGATGACATGATAAGTTTCGGCACTCTCAGTTCAAAGATCGCCAAATTCGTGGAGGCTTGCGTGCAGGGAAGGCTGAACATTTTGATTTCCGGGGGTACCGGATGTGGAAAAACCACTCTGCTAAACGTGCTTTCTTCATTCCTTCCGGAAGAGGAGCGCATCATTACCATCGAGGATGCGGTTGAGCTTCAACTTCATCAGGAACACGTAGTTCAGCTGGAGTCTCGTCCCCCAAACATCGAGGGCAAGGGTCAGGTAACCATACGCGATCTGGTTAGAAACGCCTTGCGAATGAGACCCGATCGCATAGTTGTTGGTGAGGTGCGAGGCGGCGAAGCCCTGGATATGCTTCAGGCGATGAACACCGGTCACGACGGTTCTCTTTCGACCATCCACGCCAATTCTCCCCGGGATGTTCTTTCTCGGCTGGAAACCATGGTTCTTATGTCGGGAATGGATCTGCCTGTTAGAGCGGTAAGAGAACAGGTCTCTTCAGCTATTGATCTGATTATCCATGAGGCCCGCTTCAGGGATGGGACTCGAAAGATAACTCACTTGACGGAAGTACAGGGCATGGAGGGTGATGTAATAACTCTTCAGGATCTCTTTGTCTACGACTTCTCCGAGGGCGTGGACGAGAGCGGCCGTTTCAAGGGAACCATAAAGTCGACCGGTATTCGGCCTAAGTTTGTTCAGAAGCTTCAGGACATGGGAATTGCTCTACCTCCTGACATTTTTGACTTCGAGCTTAGGAGATGAAAACGACGTTATCTCACAGGCGAAACAGAAAAACACTAAAAATAGCACTGACGGCGGGGCTCCTCTTCACGTTGATTCTTGGCACAGTCGCTGGAGCCTCAGAGTCGGCGATCGTCTTTCGCGATATCGACACGAGGAACTATCCCAAGGTGGTCTTGACCATAAGCCTGGCACCAGAGTCGTCGCCAGAGGTTTTGCCCAAGAAAGCTTTTGGCGTACGCGAGAACGGAAGAAGGATAGAGAATTTTGAGGTTTCTCCCGTCGCCCAGGTTCATAAACCCATCGGAATAGTTCTTGCTCTGGACAGCAGTGGGAGCATGAAGGGAAAGCCTCTATTTGACGCCAAGGATGCCGCTCGGGTCTTTATCGACGAAATGAAGCCTCAGGATAGGATTGCCATTATCGGTTTCTCGACTGCGCCGCTGCTACTCTCTGGTTTCACTTCGGACAGAATGGCGCTTTACGATGCTCTGGGCAAAATCCAGGCAGAAGGAGAAACCGCTTTTTACGACGCTCTCTATCTCGCCTTAGAAACAGGGGCCCAGGAAAAATTTTCGCAACAAAATGTGATCATTCTCTCAGACGGACGTGACAACAAGAGCGCCCACTCAGCGGTAGAAGTAATCAACAAGGCCACTTCACAGAATGTTGCCGTCTTTGCCTTTGGGCTTTCCTCCCCCGACTTTCAGGAAGGAACCTTGCGAGAGATTTCGGAGAAGACTTCGGGGAGGTTTTCTTTAGTGACCGATTCTCAAAGCCTTGCCGGTTTCTACTCAAAGTTGGCGAAAGAGCTTCACAATCAATATCAGATAGCCTATACCAGCCGGGCTGAAACAAAAGAGATAAATCTTGAGCTGGAGATAAGTGCCGCTTCTGGTCTACTCAAAGAAAAGAAGACCTTTGCCTCACCAATGTCTCCCAAAAAGGAGATGGAGAAGGCCGGAAAGCCAGGGCCTGCCTTTTCGCTTCCCGGTCCGATTGAATATTTGTTCAAGTCTCCCTGGGCATTTCCAGCTGTTCTGGGAATTACTTTCGTCTTCTGGCTGATTCTGGCCACGGTAGCGCTGAGTATATTTCTTCCCATGAAGAATATCCTGAGAGAACAGATAAAGATCTATGAAGGCGCCTATAAAGCGGCGCATCCCGTACACGAAAAGGAGTCTAACGGATACCTGCCGGAGCGGCCCATCATTTCCCATGGTGTCAATCTCGCTTCCTCCCTTGCCGAGAAAGGCGGTTTTATGAAAGAGATTCAGCTCAGAGTGGAACGTGCTGGGCTGCCGCTGCGTGCATCTGAATTTGTATTTCTGCATATCTGTATCGCTCTCTTCATAGGACTGGTGGTTTTTGCTCTTTTTGAAAGCTGGCTGCTGAGAGTGACTATAGTTCCCGTTGCTTCGGCTCTTCCGTTGATATTTCTGCAGTACCTTAGGAAGCGGCGGGAAGCTCTCTTTCATCAACAGCTTCCTGATACGCTGGAGCTAATTGCGGGAGCACTCAAAGCGGGTTACAGCTTCCTCCAGGCGGTAGATATTACCGTGCAGGAAACGGCACCCCCCATGTCCAGTGAATTCAAACGGGTGCTATCGGAAACGCGTCTTGGGCTCTCGCTTGAACAAGCCCTTGATCACATGGCGGAACGGGTACAGAGCACCAACTTTAACTGGACAGCCATGGCGGTAAAGATCCAGCGCGAGGTAGGGGGAAACTTGGCCGAGGTTTTAGAGACCCTTGCCGACACCATCCGACAAAGAGACCGTGTCTACCGGCAAATCAAGGTACTGACGGCGGAAGGAAGGCTCTCGGCGGTGATACTATTTTTGCTTCCCTTAGCCTTAGGAGCGCTTCTCTTTGTACTGAACCCTCAATACATCTCCGTCCTTTTCACCACTTCCGCGGGATTGGCTCTGACGGCAAGCGCTGTGGCGCTGATGATAGTCGGTGGCGTATGGCTACGGAAAATTGTGGTCATCGAGGTGTAGTCTACGACCTGTATAGGAGGGGTGAGAGATGTTGGAGATTTCCGTGCTTGTAGTCCTGATGTTTGGAGCGTTTCTAACCGTCTTCCTCGCTCTCGGATTGTACGCGACCGATCGCACTCGGCTGCGCAAGTTTAACCGGGACGCGCTGGCCGGGGAGGCTACTGCGATCGAACAGGAACTTGCTTTGCCATTCTACGAGCGAGCTATTAAGCCCTTCATGACTCTTTTGACCCATATCGCTCGCCGCGTCAGTCCTTTGGGTCTTGTGGCTGGTATCAAGCGTCGCCTGACTCTGGCCGGAAACCCTAGAGCTCTGGATGTGGATAAATTCCTGGCTTTCAAGGCCCTTTGCTCGCTTTTCGTTTTGGCTATAGCAATAGTAGCAAGTGTCATACAGACTTCTTTTAGCTTCCGCACCTTATTGGGCGGCGGACTACTGATTATTGTAGCCTTTTTTGTGCCCGACATATGGCTGCAGGGCAAGATCAAAGACAGGCAAAAGGCCATCCGGCTTGCTCTTCCCGATACCTTGGACCTGCTCACCATCTCGGTGGAAGCGGGCTTGGGCTTTGACTCCGCTCTGAGCAAGGTAGTGGGAAACACGGTTGGCCCTCTGTCTGAAGAATTCTTCCGCATGCTCCAGGAGATTCAATTGGGTACACCTCGCTCCCAGGCATTCAGAAATCTGGTAGAAAGAACCGATGTTCCTGAACTAAACTCCTTTGTTATAGCTATGCTCCAGGCCGATATCTTTGGTATCAGCGTGGGCAAGGTTTTAAGGGTTCAGGCGCAGGAGATGCGAACCAAGCGACGTCAGCGGGCGGAAGAGATTGCCATGAAGGCACCGGTAAAGATAGTTTTTCCCCTGGTTCTTTGTATATTCCCGGCTCTGCTGGTGGTGGTGTTAGGTCCGGCGGCAATCAGCATCTATCGCTCCATCACTGGCAGTCTTTAGGAGGAAGCCATGCCGCTATGGGGAAACTTAAAGGAATTTAACTTACAGGAGGTTCTTCGTTTTATCTCGGAGAGTAAGAAGAGTGGACGGCTCGTTCTTAAGAGTGGAGGAGAGGAAGCAGCCATCTACTTCAGTCAGGGAAGGATATCGCAGATCGATTCTCCAATTGCGAGGGCCCGGGAAACGATTAAAAGCGACGAGTTAGAGGGATTTCTTTTAGAAGAAGCTGCCCGGGACCTTGCCGAGCTCTTCTCATGGAAGGATGCTGAGTTCACATTCGAAGGCCAGACCAAACAGATGGAAGCCCTCCTTGATCTGGAACTGGAAGATGCTTTGAGGGAAGCCGAAACCAAGCTCGCCCGCCTGGAGGAGTTAAAGCAGACCTTTCCCCCAGAGACTTCGCCTCTTCGTCTGGTAAAACTCTCGTTTTCTGGAAAGAAGCTCACTCTTGATTCTGAAGAATGGAGGCTCATCTGCTGCCTGGGCACGAAAGACACCTTAGAGAACATCAAGCACCGCTTTGGACGAGACAGTTTGACCTTCTACGAGATCTTAGCCAAGATGTTGAAGAATCGTCTAATAGAAGCCGAACCTTCTTCCAGTGCTGTCTCAAGGGTAGAAAAGTCGCCCGCCCCGATCCAACCATCGGAAGAATCGGCGGAAGAGAAGGGGGCCGAAGAGCAAGCGGAAAGTCCCACCCCTGTTCAGGGAAAATATATCAGATTCAACGAAGACTAAGACGATATTTATATACGCTGGTAGGTTAGGATCAGAAGGGCTATGACGAGAGCCAATCCAGCCGAAAGGATGAAGGGAAGAGCGGGTGATGTTTCATAGAGCACCCCGCTCAAGAGTGGGCCAAAGAAGGATGCTCCGGTGGAGACGGCTCCGAAAAGTCCGTAAGAGACACCTAAAGGAAGATCTCTGACTCGCAGGCTCAAAATTCCTCTTGCAATAGAGTAAATCCCACTGAAAAGTCCGTAAGCAAAAAGACCTATCATAATCGGCCACGGCGATTTGGATACCAGGACGATCACCAGGCTGGCGGAGATGAGAAGTAGGCCAAAGGAAATGGATCTCGAACCACCGGCCCGGTCGGCAAGTCTGCCGAGGAGAGGGCCAAGCACGGCGGCTCCTAAAGAGATAAAGGCACCGGCAAAGCCAATCTGCGTCAAGCGAAAGTTTTTGACAGTGTTAAGAAATGGAGAAATAAAGGGTAGAATCATGGCATCAATTAAAAATACCAAGGTGAATACGGCGATCAGCTTTAGAAATTCGAGATTTCTTAAACCCTTGAGTACACCGGGGGTTTTTGCGAAAGGGCGGTGCCGCTCTGGCGAGATAAAGGAGATGATTATGGAGGAAATAAGAAACAGAAAGAGGGAGACGAGGAAGACATTTTTGATTCCGATAAAGTTTGCCAGGTAGCCACCTATAACTGGTGAAACAACCATTCCCAGGGGAAAGGAGGAATATACAAAGGCAAAGGTTGTATTAATCTTGCTTCGGGGGACTCTTCTCGTTATGTAGACGGACATAGCGGGAGAGTTGAGCATAGAAAGCCCGGCGACTATCTCCCCGAGCAGCAGAAAAGTCCAGCTGCGCGCTATATAGAAAAGAATTACCGCTGGGAGGATTAACAACCAATCAAGAACGATGATTGTTTTGAGTTCGAAGCGGTCCGCCAAAAGTCCGCCGGGGATTGCGACGAGAGTGGTGACAAGGAAGAAGGCGGTATAGAGGAGTCCTATCTGGACCGGGCGCGCCCCCATGCTCTGCGCGTACAGCGGCAGCAGGTAGGCATACAGCCCGTATCCAAGGCCGATGAAAAGAATCGACACATAGGTAAGCTTCAGGTCTCTTGGCATTTAACTATTTTAGTGCTCTTTCGAGCTTATGGATAGAGGACGATTCTGATAATATTGGGTCATCTAAGGTCTTCAAGAATCGAGGTTTCGGATGAGAGAACATGAAAACTATATGAAGAAGGCGGTGGAGCTCGCCAGAACGGCGTTTGATAAGGGAGAAGTTCCGGTGGGCGCCGTAGTTGTCAGAGAAGGTGAGGTCATTGGAGAGGGATACAATCAGACCGAAGGAAGAAATGATCCGACGGCGCATGCTGAAATTCTGGCCATAAAAGAAGCAGCTGGAAAGCTTGAGAATTGGCGCTTAACGGACTGTACTTTGTATTCCACCAAAGAGCCTTGTCCGATGTGTGCGGGAGCAATCTACCAGGCCCGACTGAATAGGCTGGTGTTCGGAACTTATGATCTTAAAGCGGGCTACGCGGGAACGCTGTTTAATGTTCTTCAGGACAAGCGACTAAATCATCAGGTCGAGGTGGAGAGCGGCCTGCTTGCCGATGAATGCCGGAGCCTTCTCCAGCAGTTCTTCCAGAAACTCCGCTAAACTGCTGGAGAAGGCTTCCGAAAACTGCTACGGAGTTACAGCACTGTAGGCATAAACCAGGCCATATCCGTACAGAATGTCTGGACCAGTGTCACCCAGATCTATCGCGGTCGCCTGCAGCTTATTCTGTACTTCTATCGGATCCCACAGACCATCGCCATCCAAATCGTAACTGCCAACAGGTCTGGTCAGAACCAGGGCAACCGTACCAGTCACATGCGGAGCAGCCATAGAAGTGCCACCCAGAGTTTTGTAGGCTGAACCTTTATAGGTTGAGTAAATGCTCACGCCAGGAGCAGCCAAATCGACTTCTGGGCCAACCGAAGAAAAATAGGCAATAGTGTCAGTGCCGTCCGTAGCGGAAACGGCAATTACCTCGGGATAGGCTGCTGGATAGGTAACTGAACCACCGAGATTATTGCCAGCGGCGGCCACCTGTGTAATCCCAGCTTGTCTAACCCGGATGATCGCATCGTGGAAAGACTGGATATTTGAATTTGTGCCCAAACTCATATTAACAACCTGGATCCCGTTGGCAATGGCCCAATCAAGCCCCTCGATCACATCTGAAAGATAGCCAGAGCCTGTGCGACGTAGAACCTTGACGGCATAGAGGTCAATATCGGGTCCAACGCCAATAACTCCAATTTCGTTGTCAATTGCTGCAGTAATGCCAGCCACATGGGTGCCATGACCATTATCATCATTAGCTGATTTTGTTGGATCGATGGCATTGTATCCACCCTTGATGTTGACTATCAGATCGGGGTGGGTCAAATCAATGCCGGTATCAACGATGGCTACTCTGATTGGGTCGGCTGTGGTTATTCCCCAGACCAGATCAGCATCGATCCGATTGATCCCCCAGGGAAGAACTTCCGGTGGCTGCGTTGGGGTAGGTTTTCCGGCGATGCCACCTTTTGCCAGAGCCTCTACGACCACATCGTCGTCAATTCTTAAAACACCAGCTTGACCAGCTAATGCTCTCTCTGATGCCTTGCTTGGCAGCCATACTGCTATGCCGCCGATCAGATCTAAATTTTTGATTTTGACTCCACCGGCGCGGCTTATGAGTTCATCTTTGGCTGCTTCTTTAACAAACCAGGGTTGAAAAACGACAATTTTCCGGGCCGGTTGTTCATCCGTTGCCACGCCAGGTTGAACAGAGCCGATGCTAAGAACGAGCGCCAAGCTAACCAGCAATATTAATAGAAACTTTAATTTATTTTTCATCACTTTTCACCTCCTTCCCAATTCGAGATTCGATCCCAAACCGACGACAAAAAAGGATTAATAGTTTTTACGAATTTGCGGAAAGCATTCTATAACATTATTGCTAAATTGTCAAAGTTGTCAAAGCTCATCTTGTTCTCTTTCTTTCATGAAGTTCGTCTAAAAGCTTTCTTAAACTCTTGGATGCGATATAATTTGTATGAAGAAGTAGAA
>JBAQMN010000145.1:0-26887 GCA_049302895.1 Actinomycetota bacterium
ACATAGACGCGCTCGAAAAGAAAAGCTTTTAGTTCCTCCATCGCCTCATAAACTCGTGGGCTCATTCGAATGTCATTCTTCTCCCAGCTATTTTCGATAACGTCTATAACCATTATGTTTATTCGCCCGCCCCCTGTCTCTCCCAGGATACTAAGAGGTCTTTTCGGCAAGTCCTCCGGTTTTAAAATCTTCGCCCTGATAGCGTCGTCGATGTCGTGGTTTATGTAGGCGATGCGGTCGGCCAGGCGAACGATCCTACCCTCAAGAGTCTCAGGCATTTCCTCCTCCACGTGCTTGAGAATGCCGTCCCTGACCTCCCATGTTAGATTGAGACCGTTGCCGTCGCGCTCCAGAACGTCGGCTACTCGCAGGCTCTGCTCGTTGTGCTTGAAAGGCTTATCCACCAGCGGAGGCTTTAATGCGTCCTCTCCGGTGTGCCCAAAGGGCGTGTGCCCCAGATCGTGGCCGAGGGCAATTGCCTCCGTCAGATCCTCATTCAAGGAGAGCGCGCGAGCGATAGTCCTTGCCACCTGCGAGACTTCTAATGTGTGAGTCAAGCGAGTTCTGTAATGATCACCCTCCGGTGCCAGGAAAACCTGAGTCTTGTGCTTCAGGCGGCGGAACGATTTACAGTGTGTGATACGGTCTCTGTCTCGCTGGAAGGAGGTTCGAATCGGACTTGGCTCCTCGGGGCGGGCTCGTCCCTTGGACTGCATACTAAGCTGAGCGAAAGGCGAGAGTAGCTTTTTCTCCCGCTCCTCGATCATCCGGCGGATTTCCATCAAAACCTTCATTAACTCATAGTTGTTTGTTGTAAGTTGTTTGTTGTTAGTTGACTCACCAGGTGAGATCTTCGGTTGGACGTAACTCCTGGCCGGTTGCCTTCTCGATGAGAAGCCTCTGCTCCACCGAAGCAACCAGTTTCTTGGTCGCCTTGACCGCGTCAGGGTTTACCGAGATGGAATCGATTCCGGCCTTGACCAGAAACACCGTGAAGTCCTCGTAGACGCTGGGTGCCTGGCCACAGATAGAGACCGTCTTGCCATCCCGGTGGGCCACCTCGATCAGGTGCTTGATGGCTCGCTTCACGGCCAGGTCTCGCTCGTCGAAGATGCGTGCCACCGTCTCGTTGTCCCTGTCGGCGCCCAGGATGAGCATAGTCAGATCGTTGCTTCCCACAGAATAGCCGTCTATCAAGGAGTTGAATTGGTCAGCAAGGATAATGTTGGAAGGAATCTCCGCCATAATCCAAACCTTGAAATCCGGGCCTCTCCTCAACCCTTCCTCTTCCATGATAGCCAAGACTCTTTTGCATTCTTCGACTGTTCGACAGAAGGGGATCATTACCCAGAGGTTCATCAAGCCAAACTCCTCTCGCACCTTCCTGACCGCTTTGATCTCAAGTTTGAAAGCCTCTTTATACTTGGGATCATAGTAGCGTGACGCTCCACGCCAACCCAGAAGCGAGCTAGGCTCTTGAGGCTCGTACTTTTCGCCTCCTTTTAGATCCCGGTATTCGGAGGTCTTAAAATCGCTGAAACGCAAGACCACCGGGCGGGGAGACATCGGCTGGCAGACCTTTCTGATGCCCTCCGCCAGCTGATCGACAACCTTTTGGGACTGACCAATCTCGATCAGGTACAAAGGGTGCTCGCCGATGAAGGACGTCCAGATGAACTCCTCCCTCATCAGCCCTATACCATCGGCGGGCAGTGAAGCGTACTTCTCTGCCAGATCGGGGTCTCCCAGATTCATATAGACTTTGGTTCCGGTCACAGGAAAGGTCTCGGCGACCATGATTCCCGCCTCCTCTTTGGGTGCCTTCCTCAGGAGTTCCTCCACAACACCCTCATAGACAACACCATTTCCAGCATCGACCGTGATATCCATACCCGTTTTGAGTACTTCTGTAGCCTTCGGGCCCTTGCTCTTTGTTCCGACAACGCAGGGGATTCCCATCTCGCGACTGACTATAGCAGCGTGGGCGGTCATACCGCCTGAATCGGTCACGATTGCCTTGGATTTTCGCATGGCAGGAACCCAGTCGGGGGCAGTCATTTCTGTGACGAGGATTTCACCCTCTTTAAACTCTTTTAGCTTATCGACAGTGTCGATAACATGCACCTTCCCGGAAACAACACCCGGGCTGGCTGGTAGGCCCTGCACCAAAACTCTTCTCTCCGCCATCACCGCAACAGAAGGTGCTTCGGCCTTAGGCAACGCCACCGGTGCTGCCTTCTCCGCCCAGACCGTCTCCGGGCGCGCCTGCACAATGAAGAGCTTGTTTGTCCGCTCGTCAAGGGCCCACTCTATATCCATAGGTCTACCATAATGATTCTCTATGTCTATGGCATATTGGGCAAGCTCTTTAATCTGATCGTCAGTAAGAACTGGCTTGCTTGCCAGGTACGCCGGGACCTCCTTCTCCATGGTCCCGCCTCTGGGATTTCTCACGAGCATCACCGGCTTTTCGGCAATGTTCTTCCTTACGATGGAGAGATCGGATTTTTTGACATAGTACTCGTCGGGAACGATCTTTCCTCCCACGATGTACTCCCCAAGGCCATACCCCGCTTCCATCAAAACGACCGATGGGTCGCCGTTGCTCACATCCAGGGTGAAGATGACCCCCGAGGCCTTGGAGTAAACCATCATCTGGATCGAGGCACTCAGGGCGATGTTCATATGGTCAAATCCTTTCTGGGTGCGGTAAAAAATCACTCGGTCGGTGAAGAGAGAAGAGTAACACTCTTTGATTTTTTCCACCACGTTGTCGGCTCCCCGGATGTTCAGATAGGTTTCCTGCTGACCGGCGAAGCTGGCGTCGGGTAGATCTTCAGCCGTCGCAGACGATCTCACCGCCACGAAAGGCTCTTCCTCCCCCACCTTCTCAGCCAAAGCTTTATAAGCCCTCTTTATCTCTTTCTTCAAGTCATCGGGCATTTTCGCCGCCAGCATGGTTTTTCTTACTGCGGAGCCAATCCTCTGGAGAACCTGGGTATCATTGGGATCCTTCAGTTCGTCCAAAAGATCGGCGATGGTCTTTTTGATTCTGCCCTCTTCAGCGAAGTGCCAGTATGCCTGGGCCGTGGTGGCAAAACCATAAGGAACAGGGACGTTCGTTTTGGAAGTCATCTCGCCGAGGGAAGCTGATTTTCCTCCCACCTGTGGGACTTCTTTTATGCCCATTTCGTCAAACCACAAAACATACGGAAGAGTTTTCTGCCTTATAGCCATCGATTCACCCCCTAAGAAAGTGCAAGCCTAGACACCAAGTGGAGCCCCACGGACTTACGTCCGTGGCACCTCCACATGCTTCGTCGGGCGGAACCCTCCGTAGCCTTGGCGAAGGAGGGTAAAAATCTTTCTTGTCTATGCCCTACGATTCCTATATTTTATCTCATCCTGGCTTCCTTAACAATACTTCTCCTCGCTCCCGTAGATAAACCAGAATCTCCTGGGCAATCTCCTCTACGGCCTTGCCGGTTACATCGATCACATGGCAGTTCAATTTCCTCATAATCTCATGGCTATATCTTATCTCCTTCTTGACGTGGGTGGGGTGAGCATATCTGGCATCGACCATTGTCGGCATGAATTGAAGCCTCTGCGTGCGCATGTTAGTGAGTTGACGAGGGTTGATAGTCAGGCCGATGATCTTCTCTGCCGGAAGTTTGAAAAGCTCCTTTGGGGGTGTAAAACCGTAAATTATGGGCACGTTGGCCACTTTCCATCCGCGATAAGCCAGATAGATGCTCAAAGGAGTTTTCGAAGTTCTCGACACCCCAACAAGAACGAGGTCAGCCGCCTTTAATCCCGCAATGTCTGTACCATCGTCGTGGCGGACGGCGTACTGAACAGCGTCAATCCACTTAAAATACTCGCGATCCAGCCGGATTAGCGGCCCCGGCTCGAGGCGCGGAGCCGCTTCAGAGATGCGGTTTAAGACATCAATGGCCGGCCCCAGAATGTCAAAGTGGGGAATGCCCAGCTCGTCCGCCCTGGCTACCAAAAACTCCCTTAGATCTGGCTTAACCAGAGTATAGAAAATAGCTGATGGTGCCTTTCGGGCCCTTTGAAGAATCTTCTGAAGCTCGTTTTTGCTGGTAATTCCGGGGGATAGGATAACGTTGAACTGATTCTCTGCGAATTGGCTCATGGCCGCCCGGGCCACTCTCTCCGCGGTCTCCCCGGAATAATCAGAAACGGCAAAGATCGTTCTCACTTGGCTTCTTCTCCCTCCCGGACTATTTTGGAAAAATCAGCCACGGAAAGATAAAGATCGACGCAGTTCAAAAGAAGAGAGAGGCGATTTTGACGAAGTCCTTCCTCTTCCGCCATGACCAGAACCTCATCAAAGAATCTGTCCACAACCGGCCGCAAGGTTGCCAGAAGCTTTAGCCCCCTGTCCACATTCCTCTCGGCCAGCAAAACCTTTAAATCTGCCGCGCCTTTAGAGGCCACCTGGTAAAGAGCCTTTTCCGCCTCGGTCTCAAAAAGCTCCGTTCTAACCGCCGTTCGCTTTTGTCCTTTGGAAAGATTGTAACAGCGCTCAAAACCTGTCAGGATGTCGTCCATAGTTCTGGTTCCCAGATGTTTGTTTATCGCCCGGGCCCTCGCCTCGAGATCAAGGAGATTGTTGAGACTTGGCCCCAGAACCACTTCGACCACATCGTAGCGGAAGGCCTCGGTGGCGAAATGAAACTTCAGCCTCTGTTTGAAGAAGAGATCGAGATCGGCCTGGATTCTCTCCGCCGGTCGCAGCTTGTATCCGCCCAGATGGTATAGATCCATGGCGATCCTGGCAATTTCTTCAAAGGAAAGCGACAACTTCTTCTCCAGGATAATCGCTACCACGGCCTGACCCTGGCGGCGAAGGGCGTAAGGATCCTCGGAGCCGGTAGGAACAAGATCGATTCCGAAGCATCCAACGATCGTATCGATCTTATCGGCGATGCTCACCACCTGTCCGGCAGCACTTTGTGGATGATCGTCACCGACAAAGCGGGGAAGATAGTGCTCCGAGATAACGTTAGACACTTCCTTTTTCTCTCCGCTCAAGGCGGCATATTCCTGACCGATGATCCCTTGCAACACCGGAAACTCCCTTACCATTTGGGTTGTTAGATCAGCTTTGCAAAGGTAGGCGCCTCTTTCAATGTCTTTTATGCTCTGGGAGGAAAGGTTGAGACGAATGCCGATCTGACCGGCCAGCTCTCTTACTCTAAGAGTCTTGTCGTAGAGATTGCCTAACTTTTCCTGAAAAGCAATACCCTGAAGCCTCTCCACCCGTTTCTCAAAGGGCTCCTTCATATCCTCCTGGAAGAAGAACCACGCGTCGGATAATCGTGCCCTGATGACCCGTTCGTGCCCTCTACTTATCAGATCATCGTAGTCCGCGTTTCCGTTATGGACGACAATAAACGAGTTCAGGAGTCTCCCCGCCTTGTCCTCAACGGGAAAGTAGCGCTGATGAGACTCCATGGCAGTGGTCAGAACACTTCGCGGCAGGGCGAGGAAATCTTTCGAAAAGGTGCCAGTGATAGCCCTCGGAGCCTCGACCAGGTGTACAACCTCCCTCAGCACGGCGGGATTTATAACCGGCTTTCCGCCGACAGAGACCGCGATCTTCTCAATCTCGTCGCGAATAATTTTCTCCCTCTCTCGATAGTCAAAAACCACACCACCCTCGGAGATTACCTGGTGGTAACTCCCGGCATCCTTGACTCTTAGAGGTCCTTTGCTCAAAAGGCGATGTCCATAGGTAACATTGCCGCTGGGTATGCCCTCAAGAAAAACGTCTATAACCTTGTCACCAAAAAGGGCGAGAATCCAGCGGATCGGTCGGGAGAACCTGATATCGCCGTGATTCCAACGCATTGACTTGGGGAAATCAAAGGATAAGACGAGATTCTTAAGGATATCCGGCAAAATCTCCGTTGCTTTCTTGGGTTTGATGGCCTTGAGGGCAAATACGTATTCCCCCCGTGGGGTGTCTTTGATCTCCAGATCGGTAACCCTGATTCCCTGGGCTTTTGCAAATCCATAAGCGGCCGCGGACGGCTGAAAATTCCGGTCGAAGGCGGCGGCTCGCGCCGGGCCACGGATCTCCTCATGACTCTCCCCCTGTTTTTCGGCTAACTTTTTGCCATATAGAACCAGCCGACGAGGGGTTCCCGTCACATCGAGATTGTCATACGTGAGTCGGGCATCAGCAAACGATTTCGACGCATTGGCCTTTAGCTGGTTGATGCCCAAAGTCACGGCTGACGCAGGCATCTCCTCGGTTCCTATCTCAAAAACCAGATCCTTACCCATGATCATTCACTCCGTCCGAGGCAGGGTGCCTCGGCTACTTGTTTTAAGAAGGGGAAATCCCATCTCCTCTCGCTGCTTGATGTAGGCCAGGGCGCACGCCTTGGCGATCTCCCGCACCCGGGTTATAAAATAGGTTCTCTCCGTAACGCTCAGCGCTCCCCGCGCTTCCAGCATATTGAAGGTGTGTGAGCACTTGAGAACGTAGTCGTATGCCGGAAGAATCAGGCCGGCCTCCAGAGCCTTTTTGGACTCCGTCTCGTATCTGTGAAATAGATCGTACAGGAGCTTTACATCGGCTTTCTCGAAATTATACGTGGACCACTCGACTTCACTCTGGTGATGAACCTCTCCGTAGCTTACCCCCTTCGTCCACTCGATATCAAAAACACTCTCGACCTCCTGAATGTACATGGCCAACCTCTCCAGACCATAGGTGATCTCTACCGAGACCGGCTTGACGTCAAGGCTTCCCACCTGCTGAAAGTACGTAAACTGGGTAACTTCCATCCCGTCAAGCCAGACCTCCCAGCCCAGGCCCCAGGCTCCCAAGGTAGGAGATTCCCAGTCGTCTTCCACAAAACGGATGTCGTGTTTTTCTATTTCGATGGCCAGCTTACGCAGGCTTTCCAGGTAGATTGCCTGGATATCGTCGGGAGAGGGCTTCATAATGACTTGAAACTGATAGTAGAACTGGAGGCGGTTCGGGTTTTCCCCATAGCGTCCATCGGTCGGGCGACGGGAGGGCTCGACGTAGCAGACGTTCCAGGGTTCGGGACCCAGTGAGCGCAAGAAGGTAGCCGGATTAAAGGTTCCCGCCCCGACCTCGACGTCATAGGGTTGGACAAGAACGCAGCCTCGTTTGGTCCAGAATTCCTGTAAGTTAAGGATAATTTCCTGAAAAGTCACTTTTCCTCAAGATTATTATAATCTAAGTTGGCAGGGCAAGATGCCCTGCCCTACCTACCGGTAGCCGAGGCACCTTGCCTCGACTTATATCTTTAGAAGGCGAGCGCTTTTCAGTTCTCTCTCCAGATAATA
This sequence comes from Actinomycetota bacterium, assembly GCA_049302895.1. Classification (GTDB taxonomy): domain Bacteria; phylum Actinomycetota; class JAHEXW01; order JAHEXW01; family JBAQMN01; genus JBAQMN01. The sequence continues at coordinate 7,357 of JBAQMN010000145.1, forward strand.
GGTGACACCAAGCTGAGCCAGCCTGAAAAGCTCCGCCCCAGCTCGGGGAGACGGTGCCAAACTGCCCAATCGGGCCATGTTCGTCGAAAGAACCTTTCTTGTCAGGGTCCAGCCCTCTGCAGAAATCAACACTCCCTCCTCATCACGTCCCCGGCAATCCTGGCAGAGCATCCCGCCATATCCAAAGCTGAAAACCGCTCCCCCGCTTTCTCTTTTCCCACAGGAAGCGCACGCCTCCACCAGAGGATGATAGCCAGCCGCTGACATCAGCTTGAGCTCAAAAGCGCCCAAAAGAAGTTCCAGATTTTCAGCCGATTCTCTCAGAGCATTCAGAGCGGCGACAAGCAAGTTGAAAACGTCCTCCGATTCCTCTCTCTCCTGCCCCACACGCTCGACGAGCTCGAGCATAACCGAACCATATTTTAATTTTTCAAGGTCTGAACGGATCTCCTTAAAGGAAGTGACAATCTCGGCCTGCGTTATGATATCGAGATTTCGACCCTCATAGAGGAGCATGTCCACGTGGGTAAAAGGCTCCAGTCGGCTTCCAAACTTACTCTTTGTTTTCCGAATCCCCTTGGCAACAGCCCTTATTTTTCCTCGACCGGGTGATATGAGCGTAACAATCTTGTCCGCCTCACCCAGTTTTATAGATTTTAAACCAATCCCCTTTGCTTTATACAGCCCCATTTACTATTTCCTCTACAACCCCGGAGGCAACAAAGGTCGACCTTTAGGTCGACATTCTCTCTTCTCCGTAGGGGCGACTTCAGTCGCCCAATGGTGTCCGAATAAATTCGGACCTACGGGTGCGGGGTCTCGCCTTTGTCGCCTTTGTTACCTATTATCTATTCTTTGCATTCTTCGAGAATTTTTACGGCCACGCTGGTTCCGATGCGAGTAGCTCCCGCCCCGATGAGCTCCAGCGCAGAAGCACAATCCCTTATCCCGCCCGAGGCTTTGACTCCCACATCCAGCCTCACGACCTCGCGAATTAACTTGACATCGTCAGCGGTAGCCCCGGCAGAACCGTATCCCGTGGAAGTTTTGACAAAATCAGCACCGACCCTCTTTACAATCTCGGAGGCCAGACGTTTTTCCCGCTCTGTCAGATAGCAGGTTTCGATTATGACCTTTATGATAATCGTCTCTCCCACTTCGGTCTCCTTAGTGCGAGCCACGTCGACAACCCGCTCAATGCCTCTTCTCACCAGGTCAAGGTAGCCGGACTTAAGGGCACCGATATTGATTACCATGTCCAGTTCCGTCGCCCCTCGCTCGATGGCATCAAGAGCCTCGAAGCTCTTAGCTCGAGCCGTGGAGGCTCCAAAAGGAAAGTCCACTACGGTATTGACTTTAACATCAGAGCCCTTTAGAAGATCATTGACCAAACCTACCCAGGCTGGATTGATGCACACCGTGGCCACGTGATAATTCATGGCCTCACCGCAAACCCGACGCACATCCTCCTCAGTCGCATCAGGCTTCAGGATAGAGTAATCAACCATCTTTGCTAACTGGGCTCGATTAATGGGCATCGCTTTCCTCCACTTTAGTCTACGACCCGTAGGGAGACCCCTAAGATAGGAACTATATTAGCACACTTGTCAAACATTTTGATTACTTGGGTGTCTTTCTGAAATCGAGCTCGAGAATAAGACGGTCCTCGCCCTCTCCGTACATATCTTTCACAAAAGATGTCTTTATGAAACCGAATTTTTGATAAAGCCTCAGTGCCGCGATGTTTTTAGACGAAACCGTCAGCTCCACTCCCGGAAACCCGGCATTCTTTAACCTACGCAGAATCTCCCCCAGGAAGTAGGAACCCACACTCTTCCCTCTTTCCTCTCTCTTTATGGCAAATCCGGCCAGGTAAGCCTTGCCGGAATCCCAATCCTTGATCAGCTCGGCCGTACCGACAATTTCGCCCTCTTTTTTGAGAATCAAGAGGCGGCCATTGCGGACAAATATTACCAGACTCCATTCGTTGAAACCACCGACCTCGTAGGCTTCTTCCTCAAAACGCGCCAACTCCCTGAGGAGAGACAGATCAAGCTGCTTGAGCTCAACGATATCAAGCCTGTCCTGAGTCCCTCGACTCCGCTCGGGATAAACTCCGTCGAAAGGCTTCTCCATTTTTATGGATTTAGACCCGGGGTTTCAGCCTGAAAGGATCCGGAAAAAGCTCCCGCAGGCTCTTCCGCTTTTCGCCGTCCTTCAAGGCAATCATTCTGACAGAAAGATCTGGATTAAACTCGGAAAGAATCTGCCGACAGGCACCACAGGGCGAGGTGGGTTCTTCCGTATCTGTAACGATGACCAGCTCGTCAAAATCACGATGACCCTCCGACACAGCTTTGGCCACAGCGGCTCTCTCGGCACAGATGGAGAGGGCATAAGAAGCGCTTTCCACGTTGGAGCCGGTAAAAACGTGCCCGTCTCTGGTTCGAAGAGCCGCCCCCACCTTGAAATTGGAATACGGGGCATAGGCGCGCTCCATGGCTTTCTTGGCGAGATCGATAATTTTTTCTTTGTCCAACGCTTTGTCCTTCAACATGGGCGGGCAGAGACCCGCCCCTACATGCTTCATTCTTCGCCTTCAAACTCTTGCATATACGGGTTGGTTCTCTTTTCTTGCCCGAGGGTTGTTTCGGGTCCATGGCCTGGATAAATCTCGGTCTCATCAGGTAACGAAGAAATTTTCCTGAGCGAGTCTGACAAAGCTTCGAAGGATCCACCCGGTAGATCCGTCCGCCCCACCGACCCGCTGAAGAGAAGATCGCCGGTGAAGAGCTTACCATCGATGAGAAGGCTTACGCTTCCCCCGCTGTGACCAGGAGTTTCGATGATTGTGATACTAATCCCCTTGATCTCTAAAAACTGGCCATCCGTGAGCACTATGTCGGGCTTCACCAAAGCATCGTCAGGGTGAAAGCAGATGGCTGCCCTGGTCGCCTCTTTGAGATAGGCATCCGCACCCACGTGATCAAAGTGTCCATGGGTGTTAATTATATACTTTAGCTTCAAGCCATCCTCTTTCAAAGCCTCAAGAATTCTCTCCCCCTCCTCACCAGGATCGATCACTACCGCCTCGCCTCCGGCTCTGGCAGCCAGGATGTAGCAGTTAGTTTCGAGCGGCCCAACCACCAACTTCTTCAGAATCACCTAACCTCCTGATTGGCAATCTCACAAATAACCGACCTACCGTCTTTGCTTACTATCTACTATCAGCGTGACAGGTCCATCGTTTACCAGGCTCACCCGCATCTTTGCTCCAAACCTGCCACCAAAGACGAGCAGCCCGGCTCCCTTGAGACTTTCAAGAATCATATTATAGAACTTTTCAGCTTCTTCTGCCGCGGCCGCCTTGGCGTAGCTTGGACGGTGACCCTTCCTCGTGTTTCCCAAAACGGTAAAATTCGATATAAGAAGAATCTCCCCACCCACGTCGCGGATAGAGAGATTGAGACGACCCTCCTTATCGGAGAAAAGACGCAGATGAGAAAGCTTGCTGGCCATATAATCGGCATCTTTGTCTTCGTCGTCTTCCGCCACTGCCAGCAAAACAACAACGCCCTTGCCGATGCGGGCAAGGACGTCCCCTTCCACTTCTACACTTGCCTCACTTACCCGCTGAACAACCGCCCTCACACTACCCCCTTATGTCGGGATGACGCGGTAGGCATCAAAAACCCCGTCAATCTTTTTGATATTCACCAGTACGTCGTTCAAAAGATTAACATTGCCGACCTCAAAAGATAGACGCGTAGTGGCGGTGTGGTCTTTATCGATGCTTACCGAGGCGGACAGAATATTGATCTTATACTCTCCGAGAACGGTGGTGATATCACGAAGAAGCTTTGTCCTGTCAAGAGCCTGCACCCTGATCTCCACCAGGAAAGCGGAGGGAAGATGGGTATCCCAGGCGACATCGATAAACCGGTCGAGCTCCTTTTTCAAAACCCTGGCGTTGTGGCAATCCTTCCGGTGGACGGAAACACCGCGACCTCTGGTTATGAAGCCGACTATCTCATCGGGTGGAACCGGGTTGCAGCAGTGAGCCAGCCTGACCAGAACATCCGTGATCCCTTTCACTCTGACCCCGGTTGTTGTCGGCTTTTCGTGTATTTCCTCCCGCGGAGCGATTTGAAAAGTCTCTTTTTCCACGGGAATCTCTTCCGGCTTCTTAACTAATTTGTGAATCATCCTCGTCGTAACCTGCTGGGCAGAGATTCTTCCCGAGCCTATGCTGACAAAAAGATCCTCTATGCTTCCCAGGTTGTACTCCTTGGCCACACCCTGAAGCAGCTCCTGATTCATGGACTTGTGTACTGGAAGCCCCTGCTTTTTCACAGCTCGTTGAAGCATTTCGCGCCCTACCGTCAGACTCCCTTTCTTCTCTTCCTTGGCAAACCACTGCTTGATTCGATTGCGAGCCTTAGATGTCTTAACGATGCTCAGCCAGTCCCGGCTCGGTCCAGAGGATGACTTAGAAGTAATAATCTCCACGATGTCTCCGTTCTGAAGCTCATATTCGAGGGGAACGATGCGGCCATTCACCCGACTTCCCACACACCGCTCACCAACATCGGTGTGGATGGCATAGGCAAAATCAATGGGAGTCGCCCCTTTGGGAAAACTCAAGACCTTCCCCATCGGTGTAAAAACGAAAACCTCGCTCTCCAGAAGGTCGATCTTAAGAGCCTCCATGAATTCGCGGGGATCCTTAAGATCGCTCTGCCACTCGAGCATCTGCCTCAGCCAGGCCAGGCGCTCCTCAAACTCGTCTCGATCCTTTTCTCCCTCTTTGTAGCGCCAGTGGGCGGCGATGCCGTATTCCGCCGTTCGATGCATCGACAAGGTTCGAATCTGAATCTCCAAGAGCCTACCTTCCGGACCTATCACCGTGGTGTGAAGAGACTGATACATATTGAACTTGGGCATGGCAATGAAATCTTTAAAGCGACCAGGAATCGGTTTGAAAAGGGAGTGGATCACGCCCAGGGCGCCGTAGCAGTCTTTGATGGTGTCAACTATCACCCGCACCGCACTCAGATCATAAATCTCATCAAACTCCTTGTTTTCCTGAACCATCTTCTGGTAGATGCTGTAGTAGTGCTTTGCCCTCCCGGCGATGTCCGCCTTTATTCCCGCCCTTTTGAGATCCTCGCTCAATGCTTTAATAACACCTCTGAGATAGATCTCCCTTTCCACATCTCTGTGTGCAACAAGCTGCTCTATCTCAGAGTATCGCTTGGGGCGAAGGTTCAGAAACGCCAGATCCTCGAGCTCACTCTTGATACTCGACATTCCCAGACGGTGAGCCAGAGGAGCATAAATCTCCAGAGTCTCCAGAGCCTTGCTTTTCTGCTTCTCAGGAGATAGGTGGCAGAGAGTTCGCATGTTGTGGAGCCGATCCGCCAGCTTGATCAGGATGATCCTGATATCCTGGGCCATGGCCACGAGCATCTTGCGAAGATTCTTGGCCTGCGCCTCTTCGGCGGACTTGTATTTTATCCGGCCCAGTTTGGTGACGCCATCTACGAGCGCGGCAATCTCCTCACCAAACTCCTTCTTGAGCTCCTCCAGAGTCACCGGAGAATCCTCCACGACATCGTGGAGAAGACCGGCCGCAATGGTTATACTATCCAGTTCGAGATCGGCCAGGGTCTCGGCCACCCCCAGAGGGTGCAGTATGTACTCCTCGCCGCTCTGTCGGAACTGATCGCGGTGAACACGGCTGGCAAAGTCGTAGGCCTTCTTGATCAGTTTGGTGTCGGCCTTCGGGTTATAACCCGTCACTTTCTTGAGCAAGTTTTCAGGTGTACTGGTAACCAGTTGCATATTATAATCTTAGCATATCAGAGCCGATTTTTTAAGCAAAGCCTGTTGACAAAGACAGATACCGCAAGATAGAATTTGCGAGAGCGACCAAGAAGAAGTGGCGAGCGTGGAAAGTTAAAGTAAGAGAGAAGGACTGCCGATACAAAGAATTGATTAGATCCGAAGAAGAGGTCTGAGAAACTTGGTGAAAAAAGCAGCTTGTTTAGGCATTACAGTTCTGATTGTTGCAGCCCTGACCGTCTCAATCGTCGGCTGCGCACCCGAGAAAGTGGCGACTCCCTTTCAACCCCGGGAAGTCAAACCCGAGCCATACACACCCGAGCCGGAATGGAATGCCAACACCGATCCTTTTCTGCTCAGAGTACAAAGATTAAAAGTTAGAGCGGGTGCTGCCGTTTCGGCTGCTGGTGTTACCGGCGCTGCTGTTTCAGGAGTTTCGGGTGCTCCCGGTGGTGCTCCCAGTGTCCCAGGAGCCGCCGGACCAGCGCCCCCACCGCCACCTCCACCCCTTCGAACCCCTTTGACAACTGATGCTGTGTATGGAGTGGTCAGGGACCGCGTTGGAGGTGGGATAATTCCGGGTGCCATCGTCAAGCTCTACAACAACAAAGGCACTCAAATCGACCAATTCAGTACAAATACTTATGGAGAATATTCCTTTGTCAATCTTACTCCTGGTTATTATTACTATGTAGTCGCATCAGCAACAGGTTACACAGCTACGCCTCTCAGCACGTATAACTTCTACTACCTTGGTAGTACCATCGTCGCGAACCTGGAATTAGCTTACGCTACCCCATATCAGCAGATAGAGGGGGGCGACTTCCTCCTTTCCACGGGAGACGTCATCAAAGTGGCGATGTACGTGTCCACGGCTCAGATTGTGTACAATGCTGCTCTATTTGAGGTTCGATCGACAGAGGGAGAAGTCTACTATACATTTACCGTTCCGGCATCCAATCTCAACAAATACTCCTACGACAATTTGAAAGTGTCTTTTCCTTCACCCTACTTATGGGACCCAGCCAAAAACACATGGACGGGTGGCGGTACCTTGCAGGCATTGTATTACGATTGGTATCTGGGAGGATGGTATCAGTTCCCTGATCCACCAAGTTCAGCATACTGGGACACAGGTACCTTCACATCAAGAAATCTAATCTTCTCAGCTGTTCACCCCACTACGGGTCAGGTAAGCATCAGGGTTAAGGCCTTTCCAAGCTCAAACCCTCGAGTTCTGCTTACCTATACAAAGTTGGATTACGATTATCATAAGGACACCGTCGCTCCTGTCATATCAAACACCTCTGTTGCAAAGGCAGGAGCCAACGCTACCATATCCTACCGGGTCTCAGAAGACGCCTTTGTAACCATAACACTAACCGGACCAACTCCGTCCACAAGAACGGCAGTCAATCTGGCTGGCATTAAATCAGAAACCTTCGCCGGCTTAGCCAACGGAAATTACCAGTACACCATCCAGGCAACAGATGGAGCCGGCAACGTCTCGGCAACCTACGGCCCCTCCTCCTTCACCATCCCCTAAACCCGCGCCAGTATTAACCATAGGGCGTTCTCGACAAGCTCGAATACTATTGTTATTCTTCGAGCGGCCGGCCTGCCCATATTCTTCGAGCGAACGTGAGTGAGTCGAGAAGCGAGAGCGAGCTCTTCGCAATGACTGGGAGTGTCTCTGAAGGGGCGCGAGACTGCGTCTTTTCGGGGGACAAACGAGCTGAGCTCCGGGGCTAGCGGCGGCGGCGTTTCTTTCGGCGGTATTTCTTGGGTTTGGGTTTGGGGGCAGAGACCACTGGCGCCTCAGCCATACTCGGGGCAGGCTCAGGACCAGAAACAGGTATCTCCTCTCGTGCCTCTTCAGGCCTGCCGTAGCGCTCCCTCAAGACTCTGTTGCGAGGCTCGATTTCCTTCCACATGGCCAGGATCGGACTGGCGATAAAGATCGAGGAGTAAGCGCCGGAAGCCAATCCCAAACCGAGAGCAAAGGCAAAATCCTTGAGAGTTTCACCTCCAATAAAGATAAGCACTATGACGGGGATGTATTCAACTATAGAGGTATTGATTGAGCGCATTAAAACCTGGTTTATCGAGCTGTTGACCATCTCTGAATATGTTCTCTTGCCAATGTTCGCGGTATTCTCACGGATTCTATGAAAGATGATAATCGTGTCATAGAGAGAAAACCCCAGGATAGTGAGGATGGCGGCTACAGTATTCGGAGTTATCTCTCGGGGAAGAAAGCCCAGTCCAATGCGGGCAAGAGTGTCGTGGCCTGCGTTGACAAGCGCGTATATGCCTAACACTATGAGAAGATCATGAAATAGCGCCACAATGACTACTACCGCCATCTTGTACTCAAATCTGAAGCTGATATAGATCAGCAACAGCAACAGGGACCCAATTAGAGCCTTTATTGCTCCGTTGGTGACCTGACTACCCCAACCCGGCCCCACATCAACGATACTAACATCCTTGACCTTGAACTGAGCCTTAAGAGCGCCAACCACCTGTATCTGAACATCCCTGGGAAGCCTCGAAGTCCTGATCAGAAGCTCGTTTCCTTTTCCAATGGGCTGAATAACACTGGCTCCCAGACCTAAAGGATCGAGTGTTGTTCTCACCTGGGCAACAGTAGGCACCTCTCTGAACTTTACATCGAAGAGATTTCCCCCACTAAACTCGACACCAAAGTTTAAGCCCTTAACAGCAATCACAATGAAGCCAATGACAATGATCGTCGCAGAAATCGTAAACCAGATCTTTTTCCTACCGATAAAGTCAATCTTAAATCGCACCGGTGCGTGCCTCCTTAAGACCCAAAAGGAACGGCCTTTTGGCCAGGGGGGAATAGGCCATCAAGCCGAGAGCGGAGTGGGTGAAGAAGTACAGTACAAAAAGGTCAACAAAAACCCCAATCATCAAGGTAAAGGCAAAGCCCCTCACCGGTCCGACAGCCAGAACGTAGAGAATGAAAGCGGTAACTAGGGTTACCAGATCGGCATCGAGAACTGTTCTGAAAGCATGGTCGAAGGCGCTGTCTACAGCAACTCTCAAAACCTTTCCTTCGGCTATCTCCTCTTTAAGCCGCTCAAAGAGGACAATACCCGAGTCGGCCGCAGAGACGAAGCTCAAAATGATCCCGGCCAGACCAGGCAGAGTGAGATTCCAGTAAAGCCCCACAGGTGTCCCGTAGAGCCCAAAGACAGCCACGATGCCGAAAAGAATTGTCCCGAAAATCGTTAGCGCGAGAACAGAAACGACTCCCAGCCCACGGTAGTAAGCGAGAAGAAAAATGGCGACAAGAATGATACCAATAATCCCGGCCAAGAGGCCTGCCTGGAGAGAATCCTTACCCAGGGTTGGACCGACGGTTCTTACCTCAGACATCTCAAGCTTGACCGGCAGCGCACCGGTCTGAAGAACCAGAGCCAGGTTCTTGGCTTCGTCGGTGGTGAACTTGCCCGTTATCTCCGCTTTTCCACCGTAGCGGGTCGATTGGATAGTGGGAGCCGACTGAACCCTGTCGTCAAGAACAATAGCCAGTTGTTTCTTGTAAAGCTTCACCGCAACGTCGTCGAAAGTCTTGCTCCCCTCAGTGGTCAAGGTGATGTCAACCCTTGCCACACCAAAGCGGTCAAAATCGACGCGAGCATCGCTCAAAGCCCTACCCGTCATCAGGGTCGGTCCAAGCTTGTATTTGGTCTCTCCGTCTTTGTCCAAGACGACTACTTCCTTGTCGGGACTGGGGGTCTTTGTCACCGGCCCAAGCTGCCTACCGGTCTTGCCCTCCGAGGCGAGGACCTGACGGAACTCCAACAGAGCCGTTTTACCGATAACGTCCAGAGCCCGCTGTGGATCCTTTATTCCAGGTAGCTGAACCACAATATAGTTGGAACCTTGCCTCAAGATACCAGGCTCGGCCACACCAAGACGGTCTACCCGGTCACGGATGATTTTCTCAGCTTGATCCATGGACTCGGGAGTTACCGGTGCCTTGGCCGTCTGCTTTGCCTGAAGGAGCACGCTTACGCCCCCCTGGAGATCCAGGCCGAGCTTAATCGATTTGTTAACGGGGTAGATAAAGTAGAGGGCAATAACCGCTACCATGAGGGCAATCCCCAAGAACAAGACGTATCTTTCTTTCGCACCCATTTATTCTATGCTCCCTCTTTGGCTTTCTCTATCTTCTGAGCGATGGCCTGACGAGCGACGGTTAGCTCGACTCCGCTTGCCACTTCCAGCTTCAGTCTATCGTCAGTCACTCCCCGAACTGTACCAATGACTCCACCAATGGTCATGACCTCATCCCCGTTTTTCAAACCCGCCACAAGCTCTCGATGCGCCCTGGTCCGCCTCTGCTGAGGTAGAATGAGCATGAAGTAAAAAATGGCAACCACTGCTACCAGGACGATTATGGGCGTCACGTTGGCTGGCATACCCTACACCTCCCTCTTTTCGTCATTCTTCTTTATCTCTTCTTTTAGTTTTTCTATTAAATTGAATATAAAAAATAAATTATGCCATGTTAGCAGGCGAAGAGCAAGGGTCTCGCCCGTCTGATACAGATGTCTTAAGTAGGCCCGGGAGTAGCGCGTGCAGGTGTAGCAGGTGCAATTAGGGTCGAGAGGTCGTTCATCCTGAGCGTTTCTGGCGTTCAGAATATTCACCCTACCCTCGGAGACAAAAACCGTCCCGTTTCGAGCAATGCGGGTCGGCATGGCCGAATCGAACATGTCCACTCCCATTCCAATGGCCGTCCTTATCCCTTCGGGATCGCCCACACCCATCAGGTAGCGAGGTTTGTCCTGAGGAAGATAATCGAGAGTTTCCTTAAGAACCTCAAACATCAGCCCCTGCGGTTCGCCCACACTCAAGCCCCCGATGCCATAGCCCGGAAAACCAATCTCCACCGTTTTCTCCACGCTCTCTTTTCTTAAATCTATGAATACGCCGCCCTGAACAATGCCGAACAAAGCCTGGTTGCTGTCGTTTCTATTCTTGCACCTCTTGGACCAGTTTAGTGTCCGCTGAGTTGCCCTCCTCACCTGGTCTTTTTCCGCCTCGTAAGGGGGGCACTCGTCCAGAATCATGGCTATGTCGGAACCAAAGGCCTCCTGGATATCAACCACATCTTCCGGGGTCAAAAAGTGACCGGCGCCATCGACGGGCGATTTGAATTCCACTCCATCGTCCGTCACCCGAATGATTTTGCTCAGGCTGAAAATCTGATAGCCCCCGCTGTCCGTCAGAATCGGCCCATTCCAGTCCATAAACCGGTGCAGGCCGCCCATCTTCTCAACAATTTTGCGTCCGGGACGCAGGAAAAGGTGATAGACGTTGCTTAAGACCATGGTAGCGCCGATGGATTTGAGCTCGTCGGAAGTGAGTGTCTTGACCACTCCCCTGGATCCAACGGGTAAGAAAACCGGAGTTTCAACAGCTCCGTGAGGAGTTTTTAACATCCCTATCCGGGCTTTGCTCTTCTTGCTTTCCCTTACTATTTCGAATTCGATTATCGGGCGTTTACCTCCCTCTCCGCGACAGCAAATTTCTTGCCCGTCACGTGCATGAGCGTCCTTGCCTCTGCGAAATCGAATCTTCCCTCACTAAAAAGTCTGTCCCTGACATCTGCCTTAACAACCCGGCCGACAATGACGACGTGGTCTCCGGCCTCCTTCTCCCACACCAGCTCACACTCAAACCAACTGATGCACTCGGCGATGCGAGGCGGCTTGACCACTTTTGATGGCTCCTCTGTCAGTCCAGATACCTTAATCTCGCTGACCCCCTTGGGGAGGGACTTTGAGCATTCCCACAGCGGGTCGACGATCTCCGCCGAAGGAACGTTCAGCACGAACTGCTTAGTCTCCCTGATGTTTTCCAGAGTGTGTCGCGTGTGAGCGGAAGCGATGGCCACCAGCGGAGGATGCGCACTGACCGGCATAACGAAACTGAAAGGAGCCGCATTGGAGTTTCCTTTCGCATCTACCGTTGAGACCAACACCGTCAATCTCGGGGCCATTGCCCGGTAAAAAAGACCACCTTCGAGTTCCACGTCTATGATTCCTCCTTTTTATTGTTCGAGCCTCTCGACCTCGCTCGAGGCAGGCTTGTCGAGAACCCCTTTGGGGCTTCTCGACTCGCGAAGTTTATCCTGAGTCCCTCGACTTCGCTCGGGATAAACTGCGTCGAAGGACTCGCTCTCGCTTCTCGACTCACGGAGCCTGCCCTGAGCATGGTCGAAGGGTTCGCTCGAAGAATATTGCATATGGGGCACAGCTTATAGCCGTAAGCAGTTCATTGCCATCTATCCTTGCCGATTATATCACGAGCTACTCTCGCTGTGTTGGCGTGGATGGTGACCGTATCTTCCAATTTCAAGGCATATCCACCAGCCAGAACGACCGCCACCGGAAGACCAGCCTTCCAGCCTTCGCCTATGACCAGCTCGTCTCGGGCTTTAAGTCCCTCCAGAGTCAGAGCGAGACCGCCAAGCTGGTCATTCTCATAAGGATCGGCTCCGGCGACATAGAAAAGCAGGTCGGGCTTAAAGTCTCTGATTATCCTGGGTATGTTGTTTCTCAGATGATTCAGATACTCCTCGTCGCCTGCCCCATCCCTCAGCCCGATATCCAGATCACTGGGAGGTTTTACAGCCGGATAGTTATTCTGCTCATGAATGGAAAAGGTAAAAACACTGTCGTCCCCGGCAAAAATGAAAGCGGTGCCGTTTCCCTGGTGTAGGTCGCAATCCACCACCAGAGCTTTCTTGATCACCCCGTCCTTCTGGAGCCTGCGAATAGCTATGCTGTGGTCGTTCAGAACACAAAAGCCCTCGCCGTGATCGGGAAAGGCGTGATGAAACCCCCCTCCCAGATGAACACTGGCTCCGTCTTCGAAGGCAAACCGACCTGTCAGAATACTTCCCTCAGCACACAGGAAAGTCGATTCGACAAGTGCTTTTGAATAGGGCAGCTCCAGTCGCATGATTTCCCATTCGGACAGAGTGCCGGTCTTGAGCTTTGTTACATAGTCAGGAGTGTGTACCAACAAGACATCGTCATCCGAGGCGGGGGTCGGTTCAACAAAATCTTCCTTCGAGAAAGTGCCGTCCTGGATCAAGCGCTCGTAAACCAGGCGGTATTTGGTGGTCGGAAAGACGTGGGCGCCGATGTCCGCCTCATACCTGGGAGAGTAGACCAGCCTCACAATCCCTCCCCACAGGGCAGCCGGCGCACCTGGGAACCCTTCTGCAGTGCTCCTTACCCAGAGCTACTAATAAGGCATGGAATTCCTGGTAGGTTTTGACATCGGGGGGCAGATTTCTCTCGAAGAATCTCTGCAAATCGTCGTACCTCGTCAGACTGGTCAGACCGAGTCGATGGCAGATTCTTCGAGTGTAGGCATCGATAACAAAGACAGGTTTTTCCCCGGCATAGAGCAGTATCGAATCGGCCGTCTCCTTTCCCAGACCCGAAACCTTCAGTAACTCGCCTCTCACTCTCAGACGAGGTAGAGAAAATAGTTTCTCCAGTTCGCCATGGTAATTTCTGACGAGATGGTCGCTTATCGCCTTTAACCTTTGAGCCTTCTGTCGGAAATAGCCGGACGGACGGATAAGCATCTCAAGTTTTTCTTCCGGCACCTTGGCCATCTTCTCCGTGTGGAGGAGGTCTCGCTCCTCGAGGGCGGCGATCGCCTTCTCCACGTTGGTCCAGGCGGTGTTCTGAGTAAGGATTGCCCCGACGATCATTTCAAAAGACGACTTCGCCGGCCACCAGCCCTGCGGTCCGAAAGAATCGTACAAACGACTGTACAGCTCAAGCAGGCTTCTCACCAGCTAACCTCCACATCCTTTAAGCCTACAAGGATGCCGCCCTCTTTATGGGTGTATGTCAGCCTGCCGTGTCTTCTACCGTGAAGATAAATATCCCTGACAATTTCGACGTCGTTTGCGCAATAGGATTTGACCTCATCAAAGCGACCTTCCCGCCACCAAATCGGCATCCGCCGCGGATCTGCCGACTTCGAACGTCCCAGATTGTTTCGGGCCAGATCCTCCAGACTAATCCGCCGACCGATCAGACTCTCTATCTCCTTCAGAGTATCCAGCGTTTTGTGACAATAAAGCTCAGGCAGGTCAAAAGAGGCATAAGGATTCAAAACCCTATAGTCAAAGGAAAGGAGGTTGTGCCCGACAATCAAATCTGCGTTATCAAGAGCGCTGAAAAGGTCTTCCACCTTTTCTTCTTCATAAAACATTACCGGGTTATCGTTCACAGCCAGCCCAGCTACGGCCAGACCCAGCAGATCAACTCGGCCCTTCTCGACCTCATCAAACAGATACTTGGTCTCGATATCCAGAAAAGCAACTTGCTTAATCATCTTGTAAGGGCGGGCCTAAAGGTCCGCCTCTACATCAAACCCTCGTAGGGGCCGACCTATTTTCATCAAAACCCCGTAGAGGTCGACCTTTAGGTCGACCTATTTTCTCAGAGACGTCCACCCTCGTAGAGGTCGACCTTTAGGTCGACCTATTTTCTCGGTATTTCCTTTGATACTTATGAAATAAACATGGCGTCACCGAAGCTCAGAAAGCGATATTTCTCTCTGATCGCCTCGGCGTATACTTTTATTATAAGCTCTGCAGAGGCGAAAGCACAAACAAGCATCAGATGTGTCGATCTCGACATGTGAAAATTGGTGACGAGGCCGTCGACCACTCTGAACCTGTAACCGGGATAGATAAAAAGACCGGTTTTTCCCCGGCCGGCTCTGACTTTTCCGTCGCCTGTTCCCAGAGTCTCCAGGACTCTAACGGATGAAGTGCCGACGGCGATGACCCTGTTACCCTCCTCTGTTGTGCTATTTATGAGCGAGGCTGATGAAGGCGGGACCTCAAAAAATTCCTGGTTCATGCGGTGATCTTCGATAAGTTCCGTTCGGACCGGCTGAAAGCTGTCCAGGCCGATCCTCAGGCATATCTTGGCGATGCGGACGCCCTTCTTCTCGATCTCTTGAATAAGAGAGGGGGTGAAGTGGAGACCGGCGGTGGGTGCCGCCACCGAACCATCTTTCCTGGCATAGACGGTTTGATAGCGTTGCACTGCATCAAGAGTGCTCTTGTGAACATAAGGAGGTAACGGAACTTCGCCTACCTCTTCCAGAACTCTTTGGAAGTCCCCTTCGTAGTCGAGGGAAACAATTCGGCGACCATCTGAGAGGACACTGTCAACGGTTGCTCTCAATAGAGGAGAGCTGAAGACAATCTCTGTACCAGGTCGGAGGCTCTTTCCCGGCTTAACCAGTGCCTCCCACCTCCGGCCGTTTTCTTCGGCATACCCTGAAGAATCAAGTGAAGAGAGAAGGAGCATCTCGACCTGGCCGCCCGTTTTTGCCTTCCGCCCCTTGAGCCGGGCCGGGATAACCTTTGTCTCGTTTACAACCAGACAATCGCCAGCCTTAAGATAAGAATGGAGATCACGAAAAACACCGTGCCTGAGGCGACCCGTTTCCCTATCGACGGTTAAGAGACGCGAGCCATCCCTTGGAGAAGCAGGCTCCTGGGCAATAAGTTCCTTGGGCAAATGGTAGTCAAACAGATTCGTTCTCAAGATGAACTCAACGCCTGAAGAGGAAAAAGATCAGATTGAGAAGAAGAGTCAGAATAATGCTGATGACGATGGCGGTTCCGATAGGGATAAAGACAGTGACATTGCCTCGACGGATCAGGATATCTCCCGGCAGTCGGCCAATGCCCGACACTTTCCCGAACAAAAATAAAAATCCTCCCACAAGGAAAAGCAGCACTGCGAAGAGGAGGATTATCTTACCCAGACTCTCCAGATTCATCTATTTCTTCAGACTAACCTTACGTTTCCCAAGCCGTTCGTGCTCGCTGAACACACACCCGCAGTATTTCTGACGATAGAGTCCGAGCATCTTGGAGATGCCGATCGTCTCCCAGTAGCCTTCTCTGAAATCCTGATAAAGAAAGGGCACGCCGTGCTTGCTCGCAATCTCTTCGCCGACACTCCGGATTACGTCATGCTTCTGATGAGGGCTCACAAGAAGGGTAGTCGTAAAGCTGCCTGCGCCTTCCTCACGTGCTTTCTTTGCCGCCTGGTCAAGCCGAAGGTGATAACAGATCTCGCACCTTTCTTTCTCACGAAACGTTATTACGTTGTGAAAGTAATCATAAAAATCGTACTCGGCAACGAGGAGAGGAACCTTCTCAAACTGGCAATAACGCTCAAGCGAGTCCATTCTCTTGAGATACTCGGTGTACGGATGGATATTGGGGTTATAGGAAAAACTAATTACCTCGTGCCCCTCATCCCTCAACTTCTTGAGAGGATAAATAAGACAGGGGCCACAGCAGGTGTGAACTAATACCTTCACTGGAATCGCTTCCCCAAAAACAGACAGTCCTGAGCAACAAGATAAGGCTTGCTCAGGACCTGATACAGTGACCCTCTCCGCAGTGAGCGACGCGCGGAATCATAAAGTGTTTCACAGAGCCGTCTCCTTTCAAACAAAATCTAAATTATACTATACCATGTACTATACCATGCGCCCAGGCTACTCTTCAATAACCTTGTAAACCGCGTCGCGGTCCCTGACCCGCTCTTTTACCTTAATTCCGATGTCGTCGCCGACTTTGGCGGTTTCCACATGCCCATGCTCAATCTCCATGGAGTCGACTGTCTGCACAAAATCGGTGGTGTGGCCTTTGAAGTGTAGAGTGTCCCCAACGTTTATTGTTCCTTTAGTCACTTTGATAGCCGCCACCTCAGGATGGGCAAAGTATTTCTCAACCACTCCGACCTCCTCCTCAGCCATAAAACTCGCCTCCTTTCACACAGTTTTCACTTCAAATCCTTCGACAAGCTCAGGACAAGTTTTCTTACGGATATTCTACTCGGAAGGAAACAATTTGTGAAGAGTCGCTCGGGCATTTCAAAAAGCTAGCTCACCGACCTGGCCTTTGCTCCGTACTTTTCACAGGTCGCTGCGGAACTCCCCCGCCGCAATTCGTCGGGGTCAGACAGTCCTCGCGACCTGGCAAAGTACTCCGCAAAGTCTCAGGTCACTTTCGCGATTTTCGCTTTTTGAAATACCCTCGCTCTGGGAAGTAGGAGGCGGACTTCTCTATCCACCCGATCCGGAAGGCTGTTCTTGCAATAAGCCGCAGGCGAGCGTGGCAATCTCACCAGCGCACTTCAGGCTTTAGTTCTGCCTTCCCTCGCAGGCAATTCACTTGACAGAGGCGACTTTTTCATAGACGACCCCATCACTTAACCGTTTCACCAAGTATGATGTGGATAGGTGCGTGCAAGAACTAACAATTCAAGACCTGACCCCTTTACTTGATTTCATTCAGACTCACAGACTTTTCGGAAGTTACACCACTTACAGTTGTTCTCATCTTTCGTTCTCTGAAATTTTTCCATTCTGGCTACGTTGCGATCACGATCGTCCAAAAGGTCTAACATTACATTAGCGCTGTTCTTAATATAATGACTGATCCAATCTAGCTCTGCTTTACTTTCTATTCTGTTTGTTCTCGTCTCACCGGTTCGGATATTTACCTCACGCGACTCCACATGTCTCTCGTCTTCGTGCCACTTCTCTTTAGCAAATAGGCAATAGCATCTCATCTGAACAGTTGAATCTGCATCTTTCGACTCTCCGGTTTTCCAATCGACCACCCGCAAGAGATTGTTGAACCTATACGCAAAGTCTATTTTCACGAAAACTTTGATTCTATCTACATCCATGCTTAGGAACTCCTCGATTGGTAACCATTTGTCGACTTGCACGCTTCTGATCATCGCAAACTCTTCCGATTCAATAAAGTTGATTACGCACTCTCGAGCTCCCTCAAAGAGTCCTCGCCATTTCTCATCACTTAAATCCACCTCGTATTCATGCTCGTATAACCCTGGAAATCTCTTGGGATTCTTCCAGTAAAGTCTATTTTTTGAATCTTGAAATTCTCGCCTCATGATTGTCCTCACTCGTTCGACCGATACGTCTATAGTTGGTTTTTTACCCGACCGGGTATCACCCAAGATCCGTTCGATTTCCTGATGCAATTTTTCCCCAACCCACATGTGACGACTCTTAAGATTCCGCAAAACGTAAAGCTTACGTGCTCGTTCATCTGCATCCCATTCCCAGCCTCCCCAAAACCCGTACTTAGCATAGTAATACTTTCGCGGACACTCTCTAAAAAGTTCGTCCCTTGATTTACTCCAACTAAATTCGTTTTTCAATGTCATTTTTGGGGAAACCTTTCCATAAGGTTCAAAAATGGAACCATGTCTAATTACAATGCCTGAGAAAAAGCCCATATAATCATTAGAAGAAATATTGCGATAAACGCACACAGCACAAAACATCCACTAGAAGAGGCAGGCTGTGGCTGACTTCTGTAGTTCTTCGATCGCCTCATGGGTGACCCCGCATACACACAAAGCAAACTAACGCTCAATGCTTCGCTTATCGACTATAATCCACTCATCTCCGTATTTTCGAAGATCGAAAGCGGTTCCGAACTCGGACTGCCAGGGTCCTACCAGTACAGTAGCCCTTATGCCATCATTCGACTCCTCGCGCAAGACTAGCCCGCCCGGTACCTTCCCAACAGTCTCTCCTTTTTGTTGGAGTGCGATAGTCACAACCTCAACAGGAGTCTTGCCAGCTAGAGTTTTCAACGGTTTGGTTGCCGGTGTTTTCTTAGCTTCTAAGATCTCTTGTTCAAGCCTTTTGATCGCTCTTTCCAAAGCCTCACGCTCACCCTCTAATTTCTTTACCTTATATTTTTGAGCTGCAAGTTCTGAACTTAGTTTCCCCTTAGTTCGGTACATAGAGTAGCCAAAAGCGAAACTACCTACTGCTACCAGCAGAAGAAAAATAATTAAGACCACTAGAGCCATCCTGCTCGCCCTGGCCATGGCCCTCACCTCCTCCCAAACCATATGTCACGACTGCTTTCGCGATTACAAGTCTTCATGATAGATTGCGCCAGAATATTCTATGCGAAGTGGTCGTGCCACAATGAGTAGAACATAACAAAGGAAAACGTATAATTCAAGGGATATGCATAACTATTTGACCAGCCATGATGTGGGTAGGTGTGTGCAAGAACTAACAATTCAAGACCTGATAATCATCTAAAAGGCACCTCCGTAGCATACAGGAGAAGACTCCTGATATGCTTAGGAAAATAACCAATCTTTACCTAGGAGGTGCCTAATGAAATTGTATGCGGCTTTTGACCTTCATTCAAGTAGTAGTTATCTCGGGATAATCAATGAGAGTGGGTCGCGGGTTTTCAAAAAGAAGTTGCTCAATGATCCAGAGGCCATTCTTAAGGTGCTAGCTCCGTACCGGAATGAAATCTCTGGGATTGTCGTTGAATCGACGTACAACTGGTATTGGATGGTGGATAAACTGATGGAACGGGGTTATGCGGTACATCTCGCAAACCCGTCAGCGATCAAAAAGTATACCGGGCTTAAGCATTGCGACGACCAAGATGACGCTTTCTGGCTGGCCGAGATGCTTAAACTGGACATACTCCCCGAAGGGTACATCTACCCGAAAGAGGCTCGCCCCATAAGAGACTTGCTAAGAAAGAGAGGACACCTGGTAAGACTAAGGA
>JBAQMN010000146.1:0-16312 GCA_049302895.1 Actinomycetota bacterium
GAAAAAGGCGGCGGAATCTGGAAAGAAGGCCAGGGAGCGAGCGGAGAAGTTAGAAACGCTCTACCAGGTGAGCGAGGCCATCGTCTCCAACAGGTACATTGAAGAGATTCTTAACTTGATTGTCACCATGACGGCGGAGATGATGAACTCCAAGATCTGCTCGATCATGCTTCTTGACGAGGAAAAAGGAGAGCTCGAGATCAAAGCGACCCAGAGCCTGAGCGAAGAATACCGCTCTAAGCCGAACCTTAAGGTCGGTCAGAGCATAAGCGGGCTGGCGGTGAAGGAAAAAAGACCGATCACCGTGCTTGATGTAACCAGGGAGTCCCTGTACAAGTATCCTGAGCTGGCCCAAAAAGAGGGTCTGTGCTCGATGCTCTCTGTTCCAATGATGGTCAAGAATCGCGTGATTGGGGTGATCAACAGTTACACCGATAAACCTCACCGGTTCA
Source organism: Actinomycetota bacterium (assembly GCA_049302895.1). GTDB lineage: Bacteria > Actinomycetota > JAHEXW01 > JAHEXW01 > JBAQMN01 > JBAQMN01. Next base: position 453 of record JBAQMN010000146.1, read on the forward strand.
CTGAGGAGGAGATAAAAATCCTCCAGGCGGTGGCGAACCAGGCGGCGGTGGCCATCGAGAACACAAAGCTTCTGAACAGGACTATCGCCATGGAGGAAGCGCTGGAAACTCGCAAGGCGGTTGAGCGGGCCAAAGGGGTCCTCATGAGAGAGCACCAGGTATCCGAGGCGGAAGCTTTTAAGCTCATCCAGCGCCAGAGCATGAATACGCGCCGGTCTATGCGGGAAATCGCCGAGGCAATCGTCCTGGCCTCGGAAATCAGAAAATAGAGAGAGCCGACCTAAAGGTCGACCACTACAGAAGAACGTAGTGAAAAAATTCTCAAAATCGGCCTTGACAAGCCTTTGGTTCATGTGATACAAAGTAATTACGGAACAATACAATGAGGTATTTTGGGGACAAAGGCGTCTTGAGTGTAAGACGCTTTTTCTTTTTCCCCCTGCGGTCATAGATATGTAACGGTGTCATCAACAAAGGAGGCTTAGAATGGCTGAAAAAGACAGGGAATGGGTGCTCAAGATGGTCAGAGAGAAGGGTGTAAAGTTCATCCGCCTGTGGTTCACCGACATCATGGGACAGCTCAAGAGCTTTGCCATCACCGATGCTGAGTTGGAGGGTGCTCTCGAACGAGGAATGGGTTTTGACGGCTCCTCCATCACTGGTTATCAAGACATCGAAGAGAGCGACATGGTGGCCATGCCCGATCCATCGACCTTCGCAATTCTGCCGTGGCGTCCTCAGGAGAACGCCGTCGCCCGTATGATCTGCGACGTTCTCAAGCCCGGCGGCGAGCACTACGAAGGCGATCCGCGCTACGTTCTGCGCCGAACCCTGGAGCGCATGAAACAGATGGGCTTTGAACACTTTAATGTCGGCCCGGAGCTCGAGTTTTTTTACTTCAAGAGCTCTGAGTCTACCCAGACGCTCGATCAAGGGGGCTATTTTGATCTGACTCCGCTGGACGTGGCCACGGACCTGAGGCGAGACACAGTTCTGGCTCTGGAGACGATGGGAATTCCCATTGAGTACAGTCATCATGAAGTCGGTCCGAGCCAACACGAAATTGATATGCGGTACACCGATGCTCTGGCTATGGCTGATCATGCCGTCACTTACAGGCTGGTCGTTAAGGAAATCGCCCAGAAAGCCGGTGTTTATGCCACATTTATGCCCAAACCCATCTTCGGCGAGAACGGAAGCGGCATGCATACCCACCAATCTTTGTTTAAGGGAGACAAGAACACTTTCTTCTCGGCAACGGATGAGCATCATCTGAGTGACGTCGCCAAGCGGTTCATCGCCGGGCAGCTCAAGCACGCCAGAGAGATATGCTCTGTCTTTGCTCAGTGGGTGAACTCTTACAAAAGACTGGTCCCCGGTTATGAGGCGCCGGTATATATCGCCTGGTCACGTAGGAACCGATCGGCTCTAATAAGGGTTCCTGAGTACCATCCGGGTAAGGAGAAGGCAACCAGGGTGGAATTCAGGCCTCCAGATCCGGCTTGCAATCCCTATCTCACCTTCGCGGTCATGCTTGCGGCCGGCCTGGAGGGTGTCGAAAAGAAGTATCCCCTTCCCGAGCCGATGGAGAAGAATCTTTACGAGCTCACCGAGGCGGAAAGGCGGGAGTTGGGAATTGAATCGCTTCCGGACAGCCTTGGCGAGGCCATCGACATAACTGAAAAGAGTGAGCTGGTCCGAAAGACACTTGGAGAGCACGTTTTCTCCCGTTTCGTTGAGCTCAAGAGAAAGGAGTGGGAAGACTACCGGGTACAGGTTACTCAGTATGAGCTAAAGGAGTACCTGCCAGTCCTTTAAAATTGACAGGTGGCGAGGTCATAGCGTATGATAAAATATGTGACGCAAAAATCTTGCGAAGCTTCCTCTAGATTCCACCAGGTCAAATTTATGGGATTACCTGATTCGGAGTAATATGGCAAATTATCGGTTTGAAAAGGACATAAGTGGCTGTTCCCTGTCGGGATTCATGAGCAGAAACCGGCACCGGATAAGTGGTGAGGACATTATCGTCTCTATCTGCAACATGAACGACCGCTGCAATGGATTGGGTGCCGGCTACGCTGCTTACGGCATATATCCTGAGCACAAGGATTATTACGCCTTTCACATGCTATTTAATGACATAAAATGCAAGGAGCAAACGGAGCATTTCCTTAATGAGAATTTTGCCATAAAGGTAGAAGAGGAGATTCCAACCCAGAAAGCCAGGTCTATTGTCAATCCACCCATCCTGTGGCGATATTTCGCCAGGGCTGACGAGGATAGGTTGAGGGAGTCTGAACTGGAAGAGGACGATTTTGTGGTCGACGCCGTAATGAGAATAAACGCCACTATTGAGGGGGCTTACGTCATGTCCAGTGGGAAGAACATGGGAGCCTTCAAGGCGGTGGGATATCCAGAGGACGTGGGAACCTTCTACAGACTCGATGAATATAAGGCCTGGACGTGGATCTCCCACGGCCGTTTCCCGACCAACACCCCTGGCTGGTGGGGAGGAGCTCACCCCTTTACCCTGCTCGACTGGGCGATTGTTCACAATGGCGAGATCTCATCCTACGGTATCAACAAGCGCTATTTGGAGATGTTCGGTTACCACTGCACGCTGATGACGGACACAGAGGTTACCGCCTACCTTTTTGATCTTTTGCTGAGAAAGCACAAATTGCCTATTGACGTGGCTGTTCTGGCCCTTGCTTCACCCTTCTGGGTTCAGATCGATCATCTGTCCAACGCCAAGAAGGAGTTGCTCCGAGCCATCCGGCTGGTTTATGGCAGTGCCTTGCTCAACGGCCCCTTCTCCTTTATCCTGGGGCACAACGGCGGAATGATTGGTTTGAATGATCGAATAAAGCTAAGGCCTCTGGTAGCGGCAAAGAAAAACGACATGCTTTACATCGCCAGTGAGGAGGCGGGAATCAGAGAGATCTGTCCCGATCCCGATAAGGTCTGGATGCCAACGGCCGGAGAGCCCGTCATCGGCGAGTTAAGAGGTGAAAGAGAGTGCCTAAAAGTCTCATAAAGGCGGAATTCATCGTCGAGAGAGACGATTTTAGATGCATTCGCTGTAGAGTCTGCGAGAGGCAGTGTCCCTTCGAGGTGTACTGGTACGACGCGGAGTACGACCGCATGCGTGATGAGGAGATAAACTGCGTCGGCTGCCAGAGATGTGTGGAGTTCTGTCCAACTAGAGCTCTGGTAGTTCGACCTCATCCGGCCAACATAAGACCCCACGCCAACTGGACATACCGGGTGGTCAAGGATATACACAAGCAGGCCGAGACTGGCGGGATGCTTCTTACAGGCGTGGGAGATGAGCTTCCTCACCGCATCTACTGGGACCACATGGTTTTAAATGCTTCCCAGGTCACCAACCCTTCTATCGATCCCTTGAGGGAGCCCATGGAGCTAAGAACTTACATCGGTCGAAAACCCGATAAGATTGATGTGGAATACGTCGGGGGCAAACCTCGCCTAAAAACAGAGTTAGCGCCGCAGTTGACCCTTGAAGTTCCGATAATGTTTGCGGCCATGTCCTACGGTGCCATCAGCTACAATGTCTGTCAGTCCCTGGCCAGAGCGGCCACGGAGATGGGGACTTTTTATAACACCGGCGAAGGTGGACTCCATCGTGATTTCTACAAGTACGGTAAGCACACCATCGTTCAGTGTGCTTCGGGCCGTTTTGGCGTCCACGCCGATTACCTTAATGTGGCGGCGGCGGTGGAGATAAAGATCGGCCAGGGAGCCAAGCCCGGCATCGGTGGGCATCTTCCCGGTGAGAAGGTCACCGAGGCCATATCGGTGACGAGGATGATACCCGTCGGAACCGATGCCCTGTCCCCGGCGCCTCATCACGACATCTACTCCATCGAGGACCTCCGACAGTTGATCTACGCATTAAAGGAAGCAACGGCTTACACCAAGCCGGTGGGGGTTAAGATCGCCGCGGTTCACAACTCTGCGGCCATTGCCAGCGGCATGGTTCGGGCCGGGGCCGACTTCATCGTTCTGGACGGACTTCGCGGGGGAACCGGTGCCGCTCCCACCAGGACAAGGGACAACGTGGGTATGCCCATTGAGCTGGCCCTGGCGGCGGTTGACCAGAAACTGAGGGACGAGGGGATTCGAAATCAGGCCTCGGTCATCGCTTCAGGAGGGTTTCGCAACAGTGCCGATGTAACCAAAGCAATCGCTCTGGGAGCTGATGCGGTGTATATAGGCACTTCTGCGCTGATCGCCCTGGGTTGCACCGTTTGCCAGAAGTGCTACACCGGCAAGTGCCCCTGGGGTATTACCACCCAAGATCCTTATCTATCCAAGCGGATTAATTCTGACATCGGCACGAGAAGGCTGGTGAACTTGCTAAGGGCGTGGTCTCTAGAGATTAAAGAGATGCTCGGAGGAATGGGCATTAACGCTATCGAGAGCCTCAGGGGTAACAGGCTGAGCTTAAGGGGTGTCGGCCTGACCGAGCGAGAGCTTGAGATTCTCGGCATTATGCATGCCGGCGAGTAGAACTGAAGAGCTGAAGACTTCTCGACTCGTCTCTCGACGGAGTTTATCCCGAGCCGTGTCGAGGGACTCGAGACTCGCTCGAAGAATATTGTTCGAGCCTCTCGACTCCGCTCGAGGCAGGCTTGTCGAGAACGCAGATAGGTACTAATAAGGAGTTAGATATGACTACAAAGACTAGCACTAAGAAGAGAAAGATAAAAGTTCGAGAAGAAGTTTGTATTGGGTGCCGGTTGTGCGAGATCTACTGTATTGTCCAGCACTCCAAATCTAAAGACATCATCAAGGCGTTCAAGGAAGAGCAGCCAAGGCCCTTGAGCAGGGTGCTTGTTGAGGAGCAAAGGCCTGTCTCTTTCGCTCTTCAGTGCCGTCACTGCGACGATGCGCCGTGCGTCGCTGCCTGCATCACCGGGGCAATGACCAAGGATGAGGAGACCGGGGCCGTCATGCACGACTCGGATAAATGCGTAGGATGCTGGATGTGCATAATGGTCTGTCCCTATGGCGCCGTCCAGCGCGATCTTAACGGAAAGAAGGTCGTCTCCAAGTGCGACCTATGCCTTGAGCTCGCGGTCCCGGCTTGTGTCAAAAACTGTCCCAATGAGGCCCTCATTCTGTTAGAGGATGAGGGAGAAGTGTTAGAGGAAGAGTTGGAAGAGGTCAGTCTGGAGGGATAGATGGATTACGTAATCATCGGTAACTCGGCGGCGGCCGTCGGCGCCATCGAGGCCATCCGAAAAGTTGACAGAAAAAATCCGATATACCTCGTCTCCGACGAGCCCTATCCGGCCTATTCTCGCCCCCTGATCTCTTACTATCTGAGTGGAAAAGTGACCGACAGCAAGATGCTCTATCGGCCCAAGGATTTTTATCGTGAAAACAAGGTCGGAGCCATTCTGGGCAGAAAGGCGATTACCGTAGATACCAAGAAGAGAGATGTCGTTCTGGAGGACAAGAAGAGGATCTCCTTTGATCGGCTACTCATTGCCACGGGTGGAGCTCCCTTTATTCCGCCTATCAAGGGATTGGAGGGAGAAGGCGTCTACACCTTCACTAAGTGGGACGACGCAAAGAGGATCGCCAAAGTGGCACGAAGGGCTGAGCACGTAGTGGTGATCGGCGGCGGGTTGATTGGTCTTAAGGCCGCCGAGGGCTTTATCGATCTCGGAATAAAAGTAACCATCGTGGAACTGGCTGGGAGAATCCTGAGCACTATACTGGATGAGAAAGGATCCAAAATCTTCACAGATCACCTGCAAGAACTTGGGGCGGAGATCGTAACTGAGAACACCGTGACCGAGATTGTTCGGAAAGATTCGGTTCTTCAAGGAGTTAGACTCAAAGACGGGAGAGAAATCCCTGCTGATATGGTGGTCGTGGCCATCGGAGTGGTGCCCAACACCGAAGTGGTAAAGGGAACGGATATCGAGGGGAAAAGGGGAATCGTCGTTGACCAAACCATGCAGACCACGGTTGATGGAATCTATGCGGCGGGGGATGTGGTCGAGACGTACGATGTACTTCTCAAAACGAGGAAACCCGCTCCCATCTGGCCAAATGCCTACGAACAGGGACAGATCGCCGGATACAACATGGCTGGCCAAAAGAAAACCTACCCCGGAAGCTTCGGCATGAACTCTCTTGAAGTGTGTGGGCTTCCCACTATAACCGTCGGAATGTTCGATCCCAAGGGAGACAAGTATCACACCATAACCAAAAGCAACCTGAAGGAAAAGATTTACAAGAAGATCGTTCTGGACGACGATCACGTCGTCGGAGGCATCTTTGTCGGAGAGATCGACCGCGCCGGAATCATCACCGGACTGATAAAGGATAGGATAAATGTTAAAACCTTCAGGCAATATCTTCTGAGTGATGACTTCGGTTATGCGGTGTTTCCGGAGAAAGTTCGTAAGGAGCGGCTTCTCAAGTGAAGACTATCGATGCCAAGGGCTTATATTATAAAGATTTGAATGATATGGTTCGTCGATTAGTCAAAAATGGCGAGAAGGAGTTCCTCCTCAAGAACGTTAATGGGCAGCGGTACATCGCCGACGGCTTAAAAGGAAAGCTTAAGATAATAATTGAAGGAGTGCCCGGCAACGATTTGGCCGCCTTCATGGATGGCCCCACTGTGCTGGTCATGAACAATGCTCAGGACGCGGTGGGAAACACCATGAACGCTGGAAAGGTAGTTGTCCATGGAGATGCTGGTGATGTCATAGGCTACGGTATGCGGGGCGGAAAAATTCACATTCTTGGCGATATAGGCTATCGGGTTGGCATCCACATGAAGGAGTACAAGAATCAAATTCCAGTGATCGTTACCGGAGGGCGAGCCCACGACTTCTTTGGCGAATATATGGCGGGCGGAATCCAGATTCTTTTGGGTCTGAATGAAAAGGGTAAGCAGCCAATCGCCGGTCATTTCACCGGTACAGGTATGCATGGAGGTGTCATTTACCTCAGGGGAAAATATGAATCTCGCACCTTGGCCAAAGAGGTTGGTGTGCATGAGCTAACTAAAAAGGATCATGCTCTTATCGAAAGACATCTCCGGGAGTTCTGCTCGGATTTTGATCTTGATTTTGAACAGATCATGAAGCGGGAGTTTATAAAGCTCGCACCTCATTCGACTCGGCCCTACGGCAACTACTATGCCTACTAATTTTCTGCGAAACCTCGCTCTATGGGAAGATAACAATGCTATGGTATCTTAATGATTTGGCGGGGATGCCCGTTTTTGACTCCGAGGATGAAGAAGGTCTGTTCTTAGGTTATCTGTTTAGAACACTCCTCAATACGGATAGGACAAAGGTTCTGGGTTTTGTTATAAGAATGAGGAGTTTCCGGCTCAAGCGTGTCTTTCCCTTCAAGGCTCTAAAGTGGGTAGAGAATGAGTTTTTTTTGGCTGACAAGAGAGATGTGAAATGGCTTCCCCGGCAGCGTGAGCTATACCAGGCCTATCAGGAAGCCAAGAATGAAAAACCGCTACAGGTCCTTGAGGGAGATCTTGAGGTCGGGAAGGCAACGGACTTCATCGCCGATAGTAAGACCGGGGAAATCGTTAAAGTCCAAATCGACCGGGGTCTACTCAGTAAGCTTGTCAACGTTCCTCGCTCCGACATTATCACTTTGACTGAGGGCACTGCAGTTCTAAGAGAAGGAGCAGTGTCTGAGGCCAAAAAGCCTACCAAAAAAACTTCCGAACCTCTTCTGGACCGCCTGGCGGTTAGAACGGCTCGGGGATTGGCCACTGTAACTCACCGGGCGAAGCAGAGAGCACCTAAGCTGGAGGACATCTCCGTTGCCGCCGGCAAGAACCTCGGCACTGTCATCAAGATGGTGAAAAAAAGCCTCAAAAAGTAGTCCACCCATATTCTTCGAGCGAGCTAAGCGAGTCGAGAAGTTAAGGCTTTCAGTTTCCTATCAATCAGTTCTTCGGACACGCCGATATAATACTGGGAAGATGTGAATCTCTGCACAAAACGCTTCCAGTGGTGATTTAGATGGCGTTGAAGACTGATAAGAGGCGCAAGGTACTGATTGTCGACGACGATATTAAGAATATCAAGCTTATGGAAGGTTACCTGTCTCGAGAAAACTACAAAATCCTTTCCGCCCTCGATGGAAAGCAAGCTTTAAAAGTTGTCCAAAAAACCCCACCCGATCTCATTCTCTTGGATGTCATGATGTCAGGCATAGATGGCTACGAGGTCTGTCAGAGATTGAAAGGAGAGGAGCCAACGCGTCTGACACCGATTGTTATGGTAACCGCTCTGGGGGCTCCTGAGGACAAAATAAAAGGAATCGGAGTTGGGGCGGATGATTTCCTGACCAAGCCGGTAGATTCTGCCGAGCTCCTGGCTCGAGTAAGGTCACTGCTCAGGGTAAAATGCCTGATTGACCAGCTTGAGCAGGCGGAGCACGTCCTTTACAGTCTCGCCGTTGCGCTTGAGGAAAAGGATCCCTATATACAAGGGCACTCTCTAAGAGTGAGCCAGCTCTCCACCGAATTAGCTCAAGCAGTAGGTGTGCCCGAAGAAGAGCAGGCTCTCTTGGGAAAGGCATGCCTGGTTCACGATATTGGCAAGATCGGTGTGCCAGATACTATTCTCCACAAGCCGGGACCTCTTACCAGAGAGGAGTTTGCTAAGATAGAAGAGCACCCGGTTAAGAGTGAGAGTATATGTAAACCCTTAGTGTTTGCTGCTCCTCTCCTCAAGATGATCAGGCACCATCACGAGTGGTGGAACGGGCGCGGCTATCCCGACCATCTCATGTTTGAAGGCATACCACTGGGAGCGCGTATTATGGCCATTGCTGACGCCTACGATGCCATGACTTCCGATCGTCCCTACCGCGCGGCCATGCCTCCGATGAAAGCACTGGATAAGCTGGAAGACGGAGCTGGCAGGCAATGGGATCCTGACCTGGTAGAAGTGTTTGTCTCCATCCAGAGAAAAGTGCACAATAGAGAGTTAAAAAAGAGCTACGCTCCGCTATGGTAATTGAGACTTCTCTTATTTGACTTTTAGCTTTGCAAAATCCATAATTTGGAAGGATTTGTTCTTTTAAAACTACATTCCTGAGCGAAATCAACCTGCAGCTGACCTAACAAGGTTTCTTAGTAAGGGGGCATAGGATGAAAGTCAAGCAGGCTGAAGAAAAAAGCGGAAAACTAAATAAGGAATTGGAGCGCCGCGTCGCCGAGCGCACCGCACAACTTAAAGCAGCCAACGAAGAGTTAAAAAAGGAAATCAGGGAGCTCAAGCAGGCAGAGGATACGCTGAAGCAGAGCACGAAAAACTTTGAGGCTCTGGCCGAGAATGCCAATGACGGCATCATTATAGCCGCAGGCAAAGGAACGTTTGTCTTTGCGAACAAGCGGATGGCCAAGATGACAGGTTATCGTGTAGGTGAGCTGATTGGGCTGAGCATAAAGGATCTGTTGCATCCCGATGAGTTCAAGAAAGTGATGGACAGATACACAAAGAGGCTGGAGGGGAAGCCTGTCCCGAGAACGTACGAGAGTGTGTTCGTCAAGAAAGACGGAAAGAGTCTGGTGGTAGAGATAACGGCTGCGAAGACCATCTGGCAGGGAAAGCCCGCCGATATTGGTATTATCCGTGACATCGCTGAGCGTAAGCAAGCGGAGGCGGAAATCCGTCAGGTGGCCGCCATTGTGGAGTCCTCAGACGATGCAGTTACTGGGAAGACATTGGACGGCATCGTTGTTAGCTGGAACAGGGGTGCGGAGAAGATCTACGGATATACCGCGGAAGAGGTCAAGGGCCGTTCCATCTCAATTCTTGTGCCGCCAGATCGCCCTGACGAGGTGCCTTTCATTCTGGAAAGAATTAAAAGAGGGAAAAGTGTTGATCACTATGAAACCGTGCGTGTTAGGAAAGATGGCCGGCAGATTCTTGTGTCTCTGACGTCTTCTCCCGTAAGGGATTTACTGGGCAAGATAGTGGGGGCATCAACAATTGCCTATGACATCACCAAGCTGAAGCAGGTAGAGGACGCGCTGAAGGAGAGCATGGAAAACTTCAGGGCTGTCGCCGCGAATGCCAACGATGGCATCGTTATAATCATGGGCAAAGGGACCTTTGTCTATGCAAACAAGCGGGCTGCCGAGATAGCTGGCTTCAGCCAGGCCGAACTACTTAAATTGGGCATTAAGGATTTGGCGCATCCTGATGAGCTTAATAAGTTGATGGAGAGGTACAAGAAGAGACTTGAGGGCAAGCCCGTCCCGAGAACGTATGAGACTGTTATCCAGCGGAAGGACGGAAAGAGCGTGCCGGTAGAGTTAACGGCCGGGAAGACTGCCTGGCAGGGGCAGCCCGCCGATATAGTTATCTTGCGCGACATCACCGAGCGCAAGCGGGTCGAGGAAGAAATCAGAAAGCTGAATGAGGGCCTGAGGGAACACGCCGCCGAACTCGAAGCGGCAAATAGAAAACTTGAATCCCTAAATGAGAATTTAAAGTTGGCTAACATGCAATCAAAGCAGGCTTCACGGGCAAAATCCGACTTCCTGGCTAACATGTCCCATGAATTGCGAACGCCGCTTAATGCAATCATCGGTTTCTCAGAGCTACTCTTGGACCAGCGTCCCGGTAAGTTAAGCAAGGTGCAGAGGGAATATGCCCAGTTCATTCATGAAAGCGGCCGACATTTGCACTCGCTGATTAACGATGTTTTAGATCTTTCCAAGGTAGAGGCGGGAAAGATGGAACTTGAACTCTCCCGGGTTAACCTGACCGATCTCTTAAACGGCAGTCTTTCGATGATCCAGGAAAAAGCGCTGAAACACGGGATAGCTTTGTCTTTGAAGGCCGATAAGAAAATCAAGACAATCCAGGCCGATGAGCGTAAACTCAAGCAAATCATCTTTAATCTCCTTTCCAACGCGGTCAAGTTTACCCTTGATGGAGGAAAGTTGGGACTTGAGGCGAAGACGAATAAGAAGGCTGTCAAGATCACTGTGTGGGATACCGGCATTGGAATAGCTCCAGAAGATCAGGAAAGGATATTCGGCGAGTTCCAGCAGGTAGATAGCTCTTTTAGCCGTAACTACGAGGGCACTGGTTTGGGCCTTGCGCTTACTAAAAAGTTGGTTGAGTTGCATGGTGGAAAAATCTGGGTTGAGAGCAAGCTGGGAAAGGGAAGCCGGTTTACCTTCAGTATCCCAATACGTTGAGTTTGAAGGAGGCGCGTCAATCTGATGGACAAGCAGCGCATTCTGGTTATCGAAGATGACCCAATGAATTTGAGGCTCATATTCGATCTTCTAAACTCAGAGGGTTTTACCACTCTGACCGCCCAAACGGCTGAGGAGGGTATCAAGATTGCTAAGACAGAGCTTCCTGTGCTTATCGTCATGGATGTTGGTCTGCCCGGCCTCGATGGCATCGAAGCGACCCGGCGTCTGAAAGCTGATCCAAAGACACAGGAGATCCCAATTGTTTTTGTCACTTCTTATGCAATGAACAACGAGCGGGAAGAATGTCTAAAAGCTGGAGCTCAAGGATACCTCTCCAAGCCGATAGACACTCGCGAATTTCCTGCTCTAATCAAGAAACTCTTAAAAAGATAAACACTCCTTCCAGTCACCCTTTGCAAGTCAAATGCTCTGGCAGTTCTCGACAAGCTCGAACAATATTGTTATTTTATTCTTCGAGCGAGCTAAGCGAGTCGAGAAGCACAATGACGTTGTCTGATTCTATATTGTGTTACAATTTAATTGGTGAAATTTTTTGGCAGAAGACAAAAAGATTATTCTGATCGACGGAAGCAATCTTCTCTATAGGGCTTTCTTCGCGCTTCCCGTCTCCATCGCCACTCGCTCCGGACAGGTAACCAACGCCGTTTACGGATTCACCAGCATGCTTCTTAAGCTCCTTCGGGAAGAAAAACCGGCTGGCATAGCGGTCGCCTTCGACAGACCCGCCCCCACTTTTCGCCACAAGGCTTATAAGGAGTATAAGGCTCACCGGGTTGCAATTCCGAGCGAACTTCCGAGCCAGATTCCTCTGGCCAAAGAGATCCTCCGCGTGCTCAAGATTCCCGTTTTTGAGATGGAGGGATACGAAGCGGACGATATCCTGGGTTTCTTGGCCACGAAGGCAGAGGAGGGCGGCTACGAGGTGCTGGTGGTTACAGGGGATAAGGACGCACTTCAACTGGTTTCTCCTCACGTGAAGATCATGACCACCCGAAAAGGCATCACTGACACTTTCACTTACGACCGGGAGAGGGTTCTGGAGAGGTATGGTATTGCCCCGGAAAAGATTCCCGATATGCTTGGGCTAAAAGGGGATCCCTCCGACAACATTCCGGGTGTTCCGGGCATCGGCGAGAAGACGGCTTCCAAGCTTATCCAGGAGTTCGGAAGCCTGGAGAAGGTTTATGAAAACATAGACAGAGTGGCGGGAAGAAAGATTCATGATGCTCTTGTCGAATACGAGGCTCAGGCCCGGCTCTCTAAAGAGCTGACCATCCTCAAGCGAGATGTTCCTCTTAAGATAAACCTGGATGATGTAAAGATTATGCCTCTGGACCGAGACGAAGTGCGCAAACTCTTCTCGGCTCTTGAATTCCGGACACTGATGCAGCGTTTGGAGGCGGAGAAAATTCTTCCCGAAGCGTTGAAGGCGGAAGCGGCCACACCCAAAATCGTTCCCATCAGCCCTGATAAACTTGCTCCTCTCAGGGAGCATCTGGCCAAAGAAAACGAGACTGCTCTGGAGATGTCGGAGGAGGGTCTGGCCATCGCTTTCAAGGATGATACAGTTTACCATCTCACAGGCGGGTTCGAGGCTGTCAGGTTTTACCTGGAAGATGGCAATATCTCCAAGGTAGTCTACGATGCGAAAGAAAAGATCCGTGAGCTAAAAAGAAAAAACATTGATCTGTCAGGGGTTGTTTTCGACCCAATGCTGGGAGCCTATCTTCTTGATCCAGGGAGGCGTGGCTATCCCCTGGAGGATCTTTCAATCGAGTATCTGGGAAGCGGTTTTTCCGCCGAGAACGGCGAGAAAGTCTTTTGCCAGCGGGCTCTCATCTCTTTGAGACTGCGTGACTTGGTCGAAAAGGATCTCAAGGAGAGAGGCTTGTGGGAGCTCTTTGAAAAGGTGGAGCTCCCCTTAGCGCAAGTCCTGGCCAGGATGGAGCTTACCGGGGTAGGTGTCGACGTCTCTCGCCTTAAACAAATGGCCGATGAGGTAGGGGTCTATCTTCACCATGTCGAGGAGGAGATTTATGAAGTAGCCGGCCAGGACTTTAATATCAACTCGCCGCAGCAGCTCGGGGTGATACTTTTTGAGAAGCTCGGCCTGAAGCCGGAAAAGAAGACCAAGACCGGCTACGCCACCGGTTTTTCTGTACTCATGAAACGCATCGATGAACATCCCATCATTGAAAAGGTTCTGGTTTATCGCGAACTGGCCAAACTCAAATCCGGTTACATCGATGCCCTACCCAAACTTGTCAACCCTGAAACAGGACGTCTTCACACGTATTTTAACCAGGTCGGAACGGCTACCGGTCGGCTCGCCTCCAGCGAGCCGAATCTTCAGAACATTCCCATCCGGGGAGAGTGGGGTGCGCGGATTAGGGAAGCCTTTGTCCCCAGCGACCAGGCAGACGAGGAGCTCCTTGTGGTCGACTACTCCCAGATTGAGCTTAGGATTCTGGCTCATCTCTCAGAGGATGAGGGACTTATCGCCGCCTTCAAAGCGGGAGAGGACATTCACGCGTCGACAGCCCGGGAGATTCTGGGAGCTGAGACTGTCACTCCCGACATGCGAAGGCTTGCCAAAGCGGTGAATTTTGGTCTTATCTATGGGATAAGCGCCTTTGGTCTGGCCTCCCAGGTTGGTATCTCCGAGGAAGAGGCCCAAGCGTACATCGAAAAGTACTTTCAGCGCTATCCGGCGGTGAGAAGCTTCATCGACCGGGTCGTAAGTGACGCGTATATGAAAGGCTACGTAACCACTATTCTGGGGCGGATCAGGTACATTCCCGAACTGTCGTCCAGCAACTATTCGGTAAAGCGTCTCGGCGAGAGGTTGGCGATAAACACGACCATTCAAGGAAGTGCGGCGGACATCATCAAGATTGCCATGATAGATCTCGACCGGGAGATGGAAAGGCGGGCTCTCAAAACGAAGATGGTTTTGCAGGTTCATGACGAGCTAATTTTCGAAGTTCCCCTTTCCGAAAGGTCGACCGCTTCGACTCTCGTTAAAGAAAAGATGGAAAGGGCCTATACGCTGAAAGCAGATTTGAAGGTCAATCTGAGCTTTGGCAGGAACTGGGGAGAAACCAAGGCGCTGTCCTGACGAAGGAAGGAAATAGCCTGGAATAATCTGGAAAAAGCTGGCGTTTAATGGAGTTTATGGTAATATAAAGAAGCGAATGCATATTTCAATTGGAGGGGATATTAGTTAATGTCAAAAAACCAGGAGGTAAAAGAAGACAGCTACATGAAGATGAATGAGAAGGGAGAGATGGTTCCCGATTACGAGAGCACGATCAAGAGCTTCAGTGAGGGGGATGTCGTCTCCGGGAAGGTCGTCCGCGTGGACAGGGACGAGGTCCTTGTCGATATCGGTTACAAGTCGGAGGGAGTAATCCCCGCCAGAGAGCTCTCGGTCAGGTATGGCGTGTCGCCCGAAGATATTGTTAAGGTTGGGGACACGATCGATGCGTTGGTTCTTCAAAAGGAAGACAAGGAAGGTCGTCTGATTCTGTCAAAGAAAAGAGCCGAATATGAGAGGGTCTGGCAGAGGCTTGAGGCGATTAAGGAAATCGACGGAACAATCAAAGGTGAGGTTATCGAAGCCGTCAAAGGCGGGCTCATTGTTGACATAGGGGTCAGGGGTTTTGTTCCGGCTTCTCTGGCCGATGTCCAGCGGGCCAAAAACTTGAAGCAGCATGTAGGGGAAGAATTCGAGTGCAAGATCGTGGAGTTGAACAGGAGCCGGAACAACGTCGTTCTTTCGCGTCGAGCCTTTCTGGAGAGCCAAAGGAAAGAGGAGAAGCAGCAACTCCTGGCTAAGCTGGAGAAAGGCCAGGTGGTAACGGGGGTTGTTTCGAGTATTGTCAATTTCGGAGCCTTTGTCGACATCGGAGGGTTGGATGGTCTCATTCACATCTCCGAGCTATCCTGGGGCCACGTAGACCATCCCTCTGAGATTCTATCCGTCGGTGACGAGATAAAAGTGGAAATTCTTGATGTGGACCGAGAGAAAGGGCGAGTCTCACTGGGACTGAAGCAGACCCAGCCCGATCCGTGGAGGGAAGTGGTGAAGCGGTTCAAGACCGGCGAGATTATCGAGGGCACTATCACCAAGCTGGTTCCCTTTGGAGCCTTCGCCGAGGTAGCGGACGGGGTCGAGGGTTTAATACACATCTCTGAACTCTGCGAACAACGGATCGAGTTTCCAGAAGAAGTGGTAAAGCTTGGAGAGAAGACGAAAGTTAAGGTGGTAGACGTCGATCTGGAGCGGCGCCGGCTAAGCTTGAGCCTGAAGCAGGCAGCACCCCGCCAAGGCGGGGTGACGGAGGAAGCAGAGGCAGAGGAATCAAGGGAAGCGGAACGCGTAGCCGAGGTTTCAACCGCTGAGGAACAAGCTGAGGAACAAGCTGAGGAGAAGTTAAGCGTAGAAGAAGAGCATCCAACTGAGATCACCTTGAGAGAGGTTGAGAAGGTAGAAAGGGACGTTGAGCCTGTCCAGGCTGAACATATTGTTCGGGAAAAACAAGAAGAAGAGACTCAGGAGAAGGCGCAAGCGACGGAGCCAGCTCCCCCAGCC
>JBAQMN010000147.1:0-1555 GCA_049302895.1 Actinomycetota bacterium
ATCGAAGACGGCCTGGCCGAAGAAGACTGGGACGGTTGGAGGATTTTGACCGAGAGGTTGGGGGATCGACTGCAACTGGTAGGCGACGACCTCTTTGTGACCAATGTTGACAGGCTGAAAAGGGGCATTGAGAAGGGTGTTTGTAACTCCATTCTGATAAAAGTAAATCAGATTGGCACCCTTACCGAGACTCTGGAGACCATTAGAGTGGCTAAGGAAGCTGGCTACACCACGGTAATTTCCCATCGTTCGGGCGAGACGGAAGACACGACCATTGCTGATCTGGCCGTGGCCGTGGGAGCGGGGCAGATAAAAACGGGAGCGCCCTCTCGCGGTGAAAGAGTTGCCAAGTATAACCAGCTTTTAAGGATAGAAGAGAAACTGGAGGATAAGGCCGAATACGCAGGAACAAACGCTTTTAAATTTGTGAAATGACAGGAGCAAAAAGGCGTCTAAAATTGACTCCGAAGGCAACCCTTCTTCTCTTGATGGTCGCCGCCGTTCTTGCTTTGAGTATAAATCCCGCGCGCGAACTCTGGAGACAGCGGCACGAAATGGAGAGGCTTGAAGCAGATTTGGGTACGCTAAGAACGGAGAACGAAAAGCTTAGGCGGGAGCTTGAGAGGTTGAAGACCGACGCCTACATAGAGCAGGAGGCGAGAGCCAGATTAGGTCTCGTCAAACCGGGTGAGAGAGCGTATGTCATTGTTCCGCCAAAACAGACCGCAGAGCCGAGAGTACAGAAGAGAGAGAAAAAATCGGAACAAACCAGGAAACAGGGTATTTGGGATAAGATAACCTCATTCTTTAAATCTCTGTTGTAGTTATGAGTTTAGCTTCTATCGATATTGGCACCAACACAATCAGGCTTTTGATTGCGGAGGTGGTAGGTGACAATCTCAAGGACATTCGTCGCGAGGCTGTCATAACCCGCCTCGGACAGGGTGTGGACAAGACGCGACGTTTTTCGTCTGAAGCGATGGAGCGAACCCTTGAGGTTATCGCCGACTACAAGAGGATGATTGACGAGGCCGGTGTTGAATCTTTCCGGATTGTGGCCACGAGCGCGGCACGCGACGCTCAAAATGGCCAGGAGTTTGTCGACGAGGTCAAGAATAGGTTCGGATTCGACGTACTGATTCTTTCGGGGATGGAAGAAGCAATGTGGGCCTTTCTCGGTGCCACCTCGGACTTTCCTTTCCCAAAGCCTTACTCTCGTCCCGTTGTCATCGATATCGGGGGTGGCTCCACCGAGCTCGCCTATGGCCAGGGAATGTCTCTGCAAAAGATTTACAGCCTGGATGTCGGCAGCGTTCGCCTGACAGAGATGTTTGTTAAGAGCGATCCTCCCTCTCCGGCGGAAATCGAGAGTGTAAAGAGTTATGTCCAGGAAAAAGTGGCCTCTCCGATCGAGGAGATTGTCAAAGCGGACTCGGATCTGATCGGCATCGGAGTGGCCGGCACCATTACCACTCTCTCGGCCATCGATCAGAAGATGGAGGTTTATGACCCTGGGAAGATTCATCTCTCAACCCTAACGGTGGAGGAGATCCGG
>JBAQMN010000148.1:0-12237 GCA_049302895.1 Actinomycetota bacterium
GCTTCCTAAAATGAAGTACAGGTCAAAAAAGTCTGCGGATTCATTTTTGTTAAAAATTTTTACAAAAGTGAAATGGATATCTGATTCAAGTTTGCCAGAATACTTTGATTATGTCAAGGCTGAAAGCGGTTTAACACCTGCGCATTGGTTCAAATATGTGACACAGTATTCAAAAATATGAATTCAAGGTGATTATTTTGAGACAAAAGAAGAGAGCCTGTCAGCAAGAGCTCAAGTCCCTCCAAAAGCAAAAAAGCCCTTCTTCGCATAAAGCTTCGAAGGGCATTCTTCGCCTAACTCCAAGACGTGGCCTGCCATTCGTAGCCGTAAGGCGAAGAATGGTGGGCGCTAGTGGATTTGAACCACTGACCCCTTCCGCGTCAGGGAAGTGCTCTCCCCCTGAGCTAAGCGCCCTCACTGGAGGCGAGGACCGGATTCGAACCGGTGAATAGAGGTTTTGCAGACCTCCCCCTTAGCCACTTGGGTACCTCGCCCAATCCTTGCTACTAGTTACTAGCCGCTAGCCAACATGCCAGCCCTTCTTCGCTAAAGCTTCGAAGGGCATTCTTCGCCAAAACTTGGATGGCCTGCCATTCGTAGCCGTAAGGCGAAGAATGGAGCGGGAGACGGGACTTGAACCCGCGACCCTCACCTTGGCAAGGTGATGCTCTACCAACTGAGCCACTCCCGCTTACCAACAAAATTATAGAATTAAAACAACAGGGTGACAAGTCTGTTCATGATGACGGTCATAACACCGGTGAAAACCAGTATTCCAAACAGGATCAACAGAATGCCACTCGCTGTCTGAAGAATCCCCAAAAACCTGCCCATTCTGCTGATATAAGGAGAAAAGAAGCCAACACCCAGGGCAAAGACAATAAAAGGCATTCCCAGCCCTAAAGAATAGATTAACAGAAGAAAAGCGCCAAGCGCCGCCTTTCCACCGGTTCCGGCCAGGAGCAGAATTGTGCCAAGAATCGGCCCAACGCAGGCCAGATGGGTAAAGGAAAAAGCCACCCCAACCACAAAAGAGCCAAAATAGCCGACTATTTTTACGCGTCCCAAATCAAACTGCTTCCCGTAAGACAGTCCAATGAACCTCAGAACACCGAGCATATATAGACCAAAAATGATAATAACAATTCCGGCAATCCTGGCAAAAAGTATCCTGTAAATAATGAGTAGCCGGCCGAGAGCGCCAGCCGACAGCCCCAACAACACGAGAATCAGTGTAAAACCCAGGACAAACAGGAGAGCATGGGTGAATATGCGGATGCGCGCCCCAGAGGTGTCTTTCAAGCTGGCGACGGAAACGCCAGAAAGAAAGGTCAGATAGGCAGGAACCAGTGGCAAAAGGCAAGGCGATAGAAAAGAAAAGAGCCCAGCCACGAAGGCGATGGCAATGGGGACGCCTCCCAAGCTACTTCCTAGCATTGTCCTCTAACATTTTAGCCAGTGCCGTAGCGTCACGAAAGCCGACCGCGATGTCTATCTGTTTTCCGCTCTTGTCCAGTATCACAATGGTCGGAAGGCCGGCCACATTAAACTCGTCCAATAATTTGGGCTTTTCGTCGGCATCTATTCGGACCGGCACATAATATTTCTTGATTAGATCGCGCACTTTCGGATCCGGGAAGGTTTCTTTATCCATCTTTACACAAAAAGCGCACCAGGCGGCCCAGAACTCGACCAGAACAAGCTTGCCTTCACCTCTCGCCAGGCGTTTGCCCTCGTCCAGATTGTTCATAATCCAGGCAACGCCTCCGGCTTCCTTCCTTGAGACAGACTCTGTCGGAGCTGGTTTCTTAATCAACGTGCATGAGCTGCCTGCAAACACACCGATCGCCAGGGAAATAAGAATCAAGAAAACTACGATTTTCTTAGCCAATTGCTACCTCAAATCCTCTGGGTTTCTTTTCAACGTGCACATCAACAGTGCCATTGCGAGCCACCAGATGGAGACTCAGAACGTCACCGTTTACTTTGAGTTTTTCTACATCGAGGATCTCGAGAATGGATGGAAAGGAAGGTTGAATCTGTATTCGCTTGGCCGACGCGTCGACCGAGACTCCCGACATAATTCTTAAGAAAAGCAGTATCGTTCCGACAGACCAGGCCTGCGGGCTGCAACTTGCCGGATACTCCACCGGAAAATCAAAACGCGTGCGCGAGAATCCGCAGAAAAGCTCCGGCAGACGGTGCTCTGGGAAATACATGCTCGCTTGGATCAGCCCTTCGATCACGCGCGACGCCTCGCTGTCAAAGCCATATCTCGCCAGGCCGGCAGCTACAAGACAGTTATCATGGGGCCAGACCGAACCATTGTGATAACTAAGTGGGTTATACCCCACGCTCCTGGAGGAGAGCGTGCGAACACCCCAACCGGAAAACATGTCACTCTCTAAGAGTCTCTTCGCCACTCTGGCGGCCTTGTCTTTATCGATTATGCCTGACCAGAGGGCATGCCCAGGGTTAGACGTTACCGAGTCAACCCGGCGTTTGTCCTTGTCTAGAGCCTCGGCAAAAAAGCCTTCTTTCTCCATCCAGAAATCCTCATTAAAACGTTTCTTAAGAGTCTCAGCCTCTTTGATGAGCTCTTCAGCTCTTTCCGGCTGACCCAGAATAGGCATCAACTCGGCCATCCTTAGTTTGGCATCGTAAACGTATCCTTGAACTTCGCACATGGCAATGGGAGGGAGAGCCAGCGTGCCATCGGCGAAGCGGACGGAATCGCCCGAATCCTTCCAGCCTTGATTGGCCAGGCCTTTTCCGATCTTCTGCAAATACTCCACGTACCCGTCGCCGTCTACGTCACCATATTTCTCCATCCAGTCGAGGGCCGCCAGGGCATTCGGCGCCAGCTCCCTTACCAGACCCTCGTCACCCGTCCAGCGATAATACTCAGAGAGCAAGACGAGATACAGAGGGGTCGCATCGACGGTTCCATAGTAGAGTCTATGCGGAATTTCTCCCAGGGTCGCCAGCTCTCCGCTGCGAATCTCGTGAGGAATCTTTCCTGGCTCCTCTGCGCGAACAAGATTTACCTTTTTACCCTGGTATTTTGCGAGAACTCGTAAAGCCCCCTGGGCCAACTCCGGATAAAAGGGTAGAACTTGATAAGCCGTAATGATTGTATCACGCCCAAACAAGGTCATATACCACGGAACTCCGGCAGCTAAAATCGTATCGGTTTCGCCAAAGGCCTCTGCCTCCATGCGGAGGCTGCCCAGATCAAGAAGGCTCCGCTCGTAAGCGTGGGAGTAGGCATCCCAGTTGGTCTTGATCTTCGGTGCCGGGGCAACCCACTCTTCCAGGATCCGCCGTTTTTCCTCCGATGCCAGGCCAAAGGCGGCGCAGCTGTATTTTGGAGTGACTTTTGGGGGGCTGGTGAGCGTCAGATAGTCGATGCACGTGTGCCATCGGCCACCAGGTCCGATGTCTGCGCTAAAGACAACCTCCTCCCCTCCGTGTCTACTTACAAAAGTCTCCTGAAACACTATAACCAGTCTACGAACAAAATCCTTTCGAGTGTAGGTGTATGAAAGAGTTCGATCCTTGGGACTTGCCTCCACTGAAAAGGCACCCTTTTTGACCACAAGCCCCCGCTTTACTTCAAAGATGTCCGCAAAATCCGAGTCGAACTTCAGCCCAAGGTTTAGACGGATGGGATCTGAGCTATAGTTAATTACATTCAAATCTTCGTGGAGCCCGTCGCCGACGAAGAAGTTTCGTTCGATCAAAAGCCCGTCCCTCGGTATGCCGGCTAAAGTCGGATTGGTGAGGTAATGAACCGACGAGTAGTAATCAACCTGGCGAGATGAAAGAAGAACCGGCGCCTCACCATTAAGAGTCAGATTGTATTCGCTCATGAACCGGGTATCTTTATAAAACAGACCCTGTTCAGTGTCTTCCCGAACGTTACCCGTGGGGTCACAAATAAAGAAGGCACTTCCTTCGTGAATGACAATCCCCGGCACAGGCGGCACCTCTCTTAGTAAATTATCCAACAAATAGTCCTCCCCTTCAATCACCTTGAGAAGACTTCTCACCACCTTCGGGTCAAACTGCTTGCCGGAGAGACGAATCAGTTCACTCTTGGCGCGGTTAATAGTGTAAGCCGAGCGATAGGCCCGCTCAGATGTCATGGCATCAAAAGCGTCAGCCGCCAGAATAATCCGTGAACCAATAGGTATCCCGCCGCCCTTGAGCCCATAGGGGTAGCCAGTTCCATCGTAATTCTCATGATGGTGATAGACCATCGACGTGATATCCCAGGGAAGATTTGCTTCCTTGACGATTTTGGCACTCAATGCCACGTGGTGCTTAATCCAGTTAAGCTCCCTGCTTGAGAGCTTCCTGGGCTTGTTCAAAATACCCTCCTTTATGCCAATTTTTCCCACATCATGAAGATAAGCAGCCGCTCTTATCGCCTCTATCTGATTTTCCGATAACCCTAAATCTCTCGCCACTGCCACAGCGTACTCGGCCACCCTGTCGGCGTGCCCTTTAGTGTAGTGATCTTTAGCGTCAATGGCCTCAGCCAGCGCCGAAATCGTGTTGAAGTAAGACTCCTTCAGAGCCAACGCGTCCTTCTCCAGCCTGTCCTTCAAAGAATTAAGCGAACAAGCTAACTCTCCTATCTCCCCTCCTCTCGAAACAGTCGTCTGTTTAGCGTTTCCCTTGGCCACCTTGTGCGCCATATCTACCATTTCGTGGAGGGGATCGATGACGGTTCGCTTGAGTAATACGAAAAGAGAAACAAGCAAAAATCCACCAATAAGCGCGGGAATTGTTATCAAATCACCGCTCTTGAAATGCCAGATCAAAAAGGACCCGCCGGCAAGAGCAGCAGCGCCAAAAATCAAAAGTATCTGGCCGGTAATTCCCCATCTTGGCCTGGGTAATGTCAAATTCCTCATGGTTTACCTTTTTTCTGCAAGTGCTAACCTTTCACTTATTCACTTAAATATATCGTCACGCCTCCATGCACAATTAACAGGTTAAGTTTGGGAAGTTTTTCTAAAATAATTCTGTGACACCATTTTGAAACAAACCCGAGACTCTGCTATAGTAATTGCTGTTATCTCGAACAGCCTTATTCGACGGTTGGGAAAGGAGGAAACATGGAAACCCCTACCCCCTCTGAAGAGCGTGGATTTTGGCGGTGGCTTGACGAGAGAGTCGGTCTGGACGGCCTGAGATACCCCATCCCTCACCACTCAAACAACATCTTCTACTCCTTAGGCGGCACCACCTTCGCTATCTTCATCCTTCTGATCATAACCGGCATAATCATGGCTCAGTTCTACAACCCCTCCCCCGAAAAGGCTCACCAAAGTGTTCAGTACATCATGAACCAGGTGACTGGGGGAAGAATTGTGAGAGGTCTCCACTACTGGCTGGCCAACGCCGCCGTCCTTATAGTGATGCTACACATGATCAGAGTCTTTGTTACCGCTTCTTACAAGCGACCGCGAGAGTTCAATTGGATTATCGGAGTCCTTCTTTTTACTACGACCGGCTTGTTCTTCTACAGCGGCACAGTGCTCAAATGGGATCAGGAGGGCTTCGAGGCGTTGGAGCATCTAGGGGAAATCGGCAATCTATTTGGCAAAGTGGGAACCATCTTGACGGAGGGATTGACCAAGAGTGTTGAGCTTTTGGGACGCGTTTACGCCACCCATATAGGAATCCTCCCTGTCATTCTCCTGGTTCTCCTTGCCGTTCACTTCCTGCTGATAAAGAAGTTCAGCATTTCATCTCTACCATGGGGTTCCCGTCAGGAGATCGAGGATAGACGAAAGGCTGAGGAAGCTGCTCCCTTCACCACCCACATAGTGCGCTTTTCCCTCTACGGGTTGGTTTTTCTGGTAATCGCGTTCTTTCTGGCACTGGTTAGTGCGGCGCCCCTCGGACCGTTGCCAAAGGAGGGAATCGAGATTACCAAGCCCCTATGGCCATTTATCTGGCTCACTCCCCTGGAAACCTGGTTCAGTGTCAAAGCCATCCCCATAGCCTTTGGGCTTTTGTTTTTGGGGCTCCTGCTCTGGCCTTTCATAGAGCGTACAAAAGAGCTCGACCCCAGACGACGCAGTTTTGCCATGACGGTACTCATTATTGTTGTAGTTATCTGGTTAGCCTTAACAATCTACGGATACAGAATTCCTATAGAAAAGCACGTGGAGTAAGAGATGAACCTTTTTGACCGACCTGTCATATTTTTCTTTTTGAGCTTCACCGCAGGAGTCGTCTTCTTGCGTCTTTTCACGACTCATCTGCCGAAATTACTCAGAGACCTCAACCCCTTTAATATATTAGTAAGTCTCCTAAGCGTTATAGGCTTGAGCGCTTCCCTGCTTATCCTCGGAAGGATAATTTACAAAACGCAACGGTAGTTATGTTACCCGATCGCTGGAGGAATTTTGATGGTTAAGAACGTTGAAGACAAGACTATAGCTTCCTATCTGGAGGAGAAGCGCCAGTTTCCCCCACCCAAAGAGTTCAGCGAGAAAGCTCATATTAAGAGCATGGAACAGTATGAGGCGCTTTATAAGAAATCCATCGAGGACCCGAACACATTCTGGGCGGAACAAGCGGAAGCCATCGATTGGTACAAAAAATGGGATAAGGTGGAAGAATATGATTTTAACGAGCTCTGGATAAGATATTTCGCAGGCGGAAAACTTAATGTGTCTTACAACTGCCTGGACCGCCACCTGAAAACCTGGCGCCGTAATAAGGCAGCCATCGTATGGGAAGGCGAACCCGGTGACACTCGTACCCTGACCTATCAGGAGCTTCATCACGAGGTCTGCAAATTCGCCGGCGTTCTCAAAAGACACGGGATCAAGAAGGGAGACTGTGTAACCATCTATCTCCCAATGATTCCAGAACTTCCCATAGCCATGCTCGCCTGCGCCAGAATCGGAGCCGTCCACAGCGTGGTATTTGCTGGCTTCAGTGCCTCGGCCCTGGAGGACAGGATCAAGGATGCCAAGGCAAAAATGCTAATCACTGCGGATGGATCCTTTAGACACGGCAAAATAATACCTCTCAAACAAAATGCTGACGAAGCCCTCAATAACTGTCCTGAGGTGAAAACGTGCATCGTGGTAAAAAGAACCGGTTTAGAGGTACCAATAAATTCAAAGCGCGATTTCTGGTGGGAGAGGGAGATGGCCGATTCGGATATTAAGCTTGCTCCCAAACCGGAGATCATGGACGCCGAAGACATCCTGTACATCTTGTATACCAGCGGAAGCACCGGAAAACCCAAAGGCGTTATCCATACGACAGGGGGTTACCTGGTCTATGTCAATCTTACGTTCCGCTGGATTTTTGATTACAGAGACGAGGACGTCTACTGGTGCACAGCGGACATCGGCTGGGTGACAGGCCACAGTTACATCGTCTATGGGCCCCTCTCTGCCGGTGCCACCAGCCTGATGTTCGAGAGCGTGCCCACGTATCCCGAACCCGACAGATACTGGGAAATAGTCGAAAAATACCGAGTCAATATCTTTTACACTGCTCCAACTGTTATCAGGGCTTTGATGCGAGAGGGAGAGAACTGGCCCAGAAGGCGGGATCTTAGCAGCCTCAGACTACTGGGAACCGTGGGCGAGCCCATCAATCCCGAGGCCTGGATGTGGTATTACCGCTACATAGGTAGAGAAAGATGCCCCGTCGTTGATACGTGGTGGCAAACGGAGAACGGTGGAATTCTGATCACACCCCTGCCAGGAGCCATGACACTAAAACCAGGCAGCGCCAACCGCCCCTTCCCAGGGGTGGTAGCAGAGGTGCTTAGAGAAGACGGCACCCCTGCCGCTGTCAACGAGGGCGGTTATGTAGTCGTCTCAAAAGCCTGGCCGGGCATACTCCGGGGTCTATTCAACGACCCCGGAAAGGAAAGATTCAGAGAGGTCTACTTCTCCAGGTTTCCCGGGAAATATCTGTCTGGAGACGGCGCCAAGATCGATGAGGCTGGAGATTTCTGGTTTATGGGTCGGATAGACGACGTAATGAACGTGTCGGGTCATCGAATAGGCACGGCCGAAGTGGAGAGCGCCCTTGTCTCTCACAAAGCAGTGGCCGAAGCCGCCGTCGTCGGATTCCCGCATCAAATCAAAGGTCAGGGTATCTACGCCTTCGTCACCCTCAAAGAGGGCCTCAAGAAAACAGAGGAACTCAAGAAGACTTTAAGTCAGCACGTCAGAAAGGAGATAGGTCCTATCGCCCAGCCTGATTATCTCCAGTTCGCCGACGATCTCCCCAAAACAAGAAGCGGAAAGATCATGAGAAGAATTTTGAAGAAGATCGCGGCCGGCGATGTATCAGACCTTGGAGACATTTCCACCCTGGCCGACCCCACCGTTGTCGATCAGCTCATTAAAGCCACAACCTAAAAATTAAGTGTCATTCTGAGCCGAAGGCGAAGAATCTTACAGGTTCGCGTGCAGTGTAAGGTTCTTCGTCGCTTACGCTCCTCAGAATGACATCTTCTGTCATTCTGAGCACATTCGCTTCGCTCAGTGTAAACTCCGCGAAGGATCTCACACTCGCCATGTACTATTTTTTAACTCCCAGCAAGGTCTCAAACGTATCAGCGTGCCCTTCTTCGTCGGACAGGATGTCTTCAAAAAGACGCCGGCTGGTCGGGTCGTCTTCTTCGACGCAGACTTTTATGAATCCCTTATACATGGCGATAGCCTCATTTTCTGCGCCCAGATCGAGCTCCAGCATTTCTCTTAGATCGGTGGCCCGCTTGATTTCATCAGGTTTGGTAGTCGGGGTCCCACCCAGATAGACGATACGCTCAGCGAGAGCCTCGGCGTGCTTCATCTCGACTCGGGCAATCTCTTCAAAAGCTTCGGCCGCTGGTGGGCTCTCCAGCCCGGCCGCTTCATAATGGTGATCCATATACTGCATAATCACCGCCAGCTCCCTGGCTCTCCCTCTGTTCAGTGCGTCGACGACTTTCTCTCTTCCCATCTCTCATCCCCCCTAATTAGTCACTCTTCTTCTATGATGATGGCCTCCGTCGGGCAGGCTTCCACCGACTCCCTCACTCTATCGTGAAGTTCAGGCCCAGGATTCTCATTTATGACATAGGCCAGGCCGTCGTCTCTCAGCTCAAAAACCTCCGGGCAGATCTCGACACAGGCTCCGTCTCCGATACAAAGATCTTTGTCCACTATCGGCCGCATAACTCTACCCCCTTTCGGAAATATAATTACTCCCGCCACGAGACGGGATAGATTTCGTCATAAATGACAGCTTAGCACCTGCCGAAAATCAAGTCAATTCTCTACCAGTCGCAGACTCCGTGCGTCGTGGACACTGCGGGATGTAAGCCTTTTCGGTCACGTTTATGTATTTTGAGAAGACGTAGTCGAAGTTACGGTGAACCAGCCCTATCAGTAGATTTGTCCAGGAATTGGGAATCGTCGTAACCAATTTCTGGGAAAAACGAAGAAAGGAATAATACTTTTTCCTGCTCTCGACTAACTCTCTGTACCTTTTTAACCCCTCACTCAATGAGAGCTTACCATCGATAATTTCCTGAATGATCTGGCCACATATCCGGCCGAAGTAAAGAGCCGGTCTTATTCCCTCACCGCTGACGGGAAAGCACTGCCCGGCCGAATCCCCAACCAGAAAAATATTACCAATAGTTGGTGGCAGCATCCTGTGAGGAAAATATCCTCCATGCAAACTGTCGCAATTCAGACTATATTTTTCCAAAAACGATTCAAACAGCGGCATCAACTGAGTCCTCCCTGCGTAATTCACGATGCCGAATCGTGACTGCTCTTGACAGGGGAAGACCCAGTTAATTCCTCGTTCGGCGATCTTGCGAGAAAAATAGAAATGCATTTTATCGCCCTTTGGCGCTGGTACTTCAGTTTCAAATCCAAAACTCAATCTTCTTTTGCTCACGAATTTCGGGTTAATGGAGGAAGCCAATGCTGCTTTCCAGCCCGTACAGTCGACAATAATGTCTGACTCGAATTTGCCTTTGTCGGTTACGACACTGTTTCCTTCGAGTCCTTTAACTGGAGCAATTAAGATATCACTCTCAATTTTTTCCAGCATGAGCTGGCAGAACTTCTCATAGTCAAAGGTGCAATAGGCTGGTTTGAGGGGAAAAACCCACGTGGTTCTTGCCGTGTGAATGACACCCTCATCAAACACCTGAATAATTGAATCCCCACAGTCGAGTTTGGTCAGGAGATCCAGGGGTGCACCACAGGCCGATGTCGTTCCGCTTCCGATCTTCTTGCGATCGATCAAGAGAACATTTCCTTTAAGCTCTCTGACCACCGCCAGACCGGCAAAGCTTCCGCCGGCAATAATAGTGTCGTAGGTTACCACACCACTCCCCTTATCCCTCCATAACTGGCACTGGTCGAGGATGCCTCTGTTCTTCTATTACACCCTCTTTGGCAGTCCTAATTGTGATAATCGTTTCGAGAGGTTTGATCTCGATCACGTTGTAAGAGGGTTTGGTAAACCCGCGGGTGCGCCAGCTACTGAAAGTTCCGCTGTTCACAACGAGCATACTCGCCACCGGCCAGACGTATGGCACATGTTTGTGACCACATAACACAAGGTCAGCTCTGGTTTCATGGAGCTCGGCCAGAACGTCGCCGGCGTCCCAGACTATGTTTCTCTCGCGACCCGTCCCAGGAACACTCACCAGATGGTGATGGAGCACGAATATCTTGTACGCATTCTTAACACCAAACTCCTCTCTAATCCAACGGTAATGATCCCGGCCAATCTCACCCTCGTTGAGGTCAGGCTTATTTGAGTCGACGGCGACCACCTTTAGCTTCTCCTGAAATTGCTCGCCACAGTAGACACAGAAATCGAAGGTGTGGGTTTTGTAACGAGGCCCTATCATCTGCTCGAAATGAACATATCCGACATTTCGACAATCATGATTGCCGGCGATAGTCACCACCTGCGGGCACTCAATTTGCTGGATGTAGTGCCTCGCTGCCTCAAATTGCTCATGGTAGCCGTCCACGGTGAGATCGCCGCAGACGACAACAAGATCGGGTGAGAGATTGTTGATCTCTCTCAAACCCGTCTCCATCAAACTCTCATCAAAGCGAGGATCGCCGCAATGAAGATCCGAAATATGCGCAATAACAAAAGAGTCTTTTGCCTTCTCAACCATGGGCGTCTCCTTTTATTCTAACACATCAAACCTCATGGGTCAGAAGGACGTGACACCTGACCCAACCATCCGGAGTGCAGGTATTTCTCGAAGATAAAGTCCCAGCGCTTATTAGCGAAGGAAGCCATTTTCATCACCCAAGAAGCCGGCAGAACCATCACCAGGCGCTGAAAATTGAACAGAACAGTGTAGTACTTTCTCTTGCTGCGAACCAGATTTCGATATTCCTTTAAAGCTTGATACAGATTGATTTGCCCATCAAGAACTTTTCTGATGATCTTACCACAGACTTCTCCAAAGAAAAGCGCGCTCCGTATTCCCTCGCCGGAAGCCGGCATACACTGCCCGGCCGCGTCACCCACCACAAAGATTCTATCAACCGTCGCCCTTCTCAAGCGATGGGGAAAGTAGCCTCCGTGTAGACCGCGATGCTCTGTAAAACCAAACCCACCGATGAAATCTTTGAATTCTCGCTCCAGTTTTGTTCTACCCGTGTAGGTGGCGACGCCGAACCTGGTTTTCTCCCCACACGGAAAAGCCCACCCCAATACCGAGTTGTAATACTTAGGTTCGTAATAAAAGTGGATTTTGTCGTCCCTGTAAGGAAGCTCCGTTTCATAGCCAAAACTCAGTCTATCTTTTTGAACAGTTCCTTTACCAAAAGATGAGACAAGCACTGAGCTCCAGCCCGTCGCGTCAACAATAATATCCGACTGAAACGGCCCCTTATCCGTTAGCACCCAGTTGTCATGGATCATGTTTACACTGGTGGTTATCATCTCTGCGTCAATTCCCCTAAGCATAGAGTTACAGAATTTCTCGTAGTCAAAAGTGCAGAGTGGTGGCTCAAAGTTGAACGTTAGAGTTTTCTGAGGTGAGTGAAGAACCGCTTCGTTGAATTCCTGGAGGATCGAATCCTCGCAACTGTATCTGTATAAGAAAGGTTTGAAAGTGGCGCAGGCTGATGTTTGCCCTGTTCCGATCCTCTTTCGGTCTATGATGAGAATACTTCCTTTTAGCTGCCTCGCAAGGGCCAGGCCGGCAAA
>JBAQMN010000149.1:0-13343 GCA_049302895.1 Actinomycetota bacterium
CAGGTAGAGTCGGGACAGTGTTTCATTCCCAGGGTGTGGCCGATCTCGTGGACGGCCTCCTTCCCTGCTCTTTTGAGGAAAAGACTTTTTGCTTCCGTAGGGTTTGAGATTTTACCGTAGAGTTCCGGTCGCAGACGGTAGAGAGATATGATAGCTACTTGTCCGTCGATTTCCGCCTGGCCAAAGACGTAGTTCAGACCGGGAACGTAAAGGTCAATCGTGGCCACTCCCAGAATTTTGGTGGCATTCTCCTCCGTCCCTTTGAGTCTCCTCAGTATGCTGGGAGCGTGAAACTGGCGCCTTCGGGGATTCAGAGCGTAGAGCGGGATCTGCATCTCACCTGCGACGAGGAGTTCGAATCCAAACCGCTCTTTTAGAATACTCATAAGCGAGGTTATCGTGTCCTTCTCTACTTTTCCCAGAGGTTGAAGTAGCAGGCTTCCCTTTGGTTTCATGCTAAATCAACTGCTCCAGCTTTTCGAGTTGCTCGCGTGTGCCAATGACTACCAGCTCGTCTCCTTCTTCTATTATGGTTTCGGGAGTCATGTCCGTATCGAACCGTCCACTTTTACGCTTGATTGAGAGAATGGTCGCTCCACACCGCTCTCGTATGTTGCACTCTCGAATGGTCAGGTTTCTTAATGGCGAGTCCTTGCCTACCTTGATCTCTTCCAGTTGATACTCGAGTTTCTCCCCATGCATAACCGTGTCCAAAAAATCACCTACTACAGGCTTTAGTAGCATCGAGGCCATCCGTCTTCCCCCGAGGCTGTACGGAGAGATCACCCGATCAGCTCCGGCTCTCTTCAGCTTGTCCTCACTTCCCTCCAGATTGGCTCTGGCTATTATAAAAAGATCCGGCCTTAAGACTCGGGCGGTCAGAACGACATAGACGTTGTCCGCATCGCTGTCAACGGCGGTGATGAGGCCCTTAGCCTTATCGATACGAGCCTTCTTGAGTACCGCCTCGTCCGAGGCATCGCCCTGGATGTAGACCACGTCTTCAGCGTCCATCCTGTCCTTGACTGCAGGATTGCTATCAAGAACGACGAAAGATGCCGAGGCTTTCTTAAACTCTCGGGCGATCTGCTGGCCGACGCGGCCGAATCCAGCGATGATGTAGTGGTCTTTCAACATCTCAATGCGTTTTTTCATTCTTCTTCCCCCGATTAGGTCTGCCAAATACCCTTCCACGATGACCGCGATCAGACTCCCCAGGGCGTATCCAGCCGTTGTCACTCCCAGGAGGACAAGTAAGATGGTGTAAACTCTCCCTGCGTCGGAAAGAGGTTTGACCTCGCGAAAACCTACAGTGGTTATGGTGGTTACGGTCATGTACAGGGCATCGAGAGGTGACCATCCTTCGATTAGAATATAACCTAATGTTCCAAAAAGGACAACTCCTGTCAGGGCAATTACAGCTATCCTCAGGTGTCGCCAGCGGTCCAGTCTAGATCACTCCGATCATCCTGTGAATTTGGGGGACTATCCTTACCTCTTTTAATCTCTTCGAGGATGTCTTGGCAAACTCCAAAAGTCTGCCGGGAGAAGGAGGATGCTTTATTTTACCATAGGGTGTGACTGGCTGGATGAACAGAGGTAGATCTGGATCAATGCCCGCCACCAAGTCGACAGCCTCCTCGAATTCTTCGCTTTTGGTCTTGTCCAGCACGATGATCTTTACGAAGGGCTGTTTCAGATAGGCAATTTTTAGGAACTCTCGGTGACGGTTGGTAAAGTCCTTCTCTCCCGTGCTGGACGGAAGCTTTATGTCCATGCTTACGAAATCCAGATAAGGGATTGTTTTTTCCAGTTCTTCTGGGAGAGTTCCGTTGGTTTCGAGCAATACTGGAAGATTGATCTCTCCCCTCTTCCTTTTTTCTATCAGAAATTCTCTTATAAAGTCGGCCTGGAGCAGTGGCTCTCCCCCGGTCAGACTGAGGGCCTGGTGGTGCCCCTTGATCTTTTTAATCTCACGCACCAGCTCACCCAAGGTAATGGATTTTGCGAACTCGGGATCAAGGGCCTGCGGTGTGTCACAGTACTCACATCTCAAGTTGCATCCAGAGAAGCGGACAAAGATCTGGGGATAACCGACGAACTTCCCTTCTCCCTGGATACTTGGAAAAATCTCACAGACCTGAGCCTTCACGGTACTCCTTTTACCTTTGCTCGGGCCAGACGAACACCGGCAATTTCTTCTCTGAAGCTTTGAAGGATCTGATCAGCCAGAATTCGGGCATCTATTCCTATCTTCTTGAGGCCGATGGCGGGAACAGGTGCCTTCTCACTCTTTATGTTCAATCCCACATGGATCAGGGTTGAAACGGGACTCAGGGTGGCGATGGAGACTGAGAGCTTACGCATCTGTTCACCGCCGCCTTGAGCATATATGTCATCGCCTTTTCGCACCAAAACCAGGTCAGCGTTTCGGATAATTGCGTCCAAACTCTCTTTGATAAGACTGATGAGGAGTCTCTGCCTCAAAATGGCCTTTTCCAAGTCCAGATCGAAGAATTCAGCGATGAAGTGGAGCATCTCCTCGCTTAAGATAGGCTGGTTCCTTTTCCGGTCCACCAGGTCAACCAGCTTTTGTCTACGTACGTTACACGGGCCGATGAAGGCGACTATACTGTCTCCCTGGAGATCGAAGTTCTTGAGAGCCCAGTGGGAGGAAAGCTGTGTTCCATCGTATTCGATTGTTCTATCTACGAATCTAACCTGCACCGAAGTTCATCCTCGCTTTGATCAGGTCTAACGATTCAATATTATCCAGGGCTCGAATGAGCCGCTGGCAAGACTCGCAGCGGCCGCACATCGCATCTCTCCCATCGTAGCAGGACCACAGATATTCGAAGGGAATCTTGAGCTTGACTGCGAGCGAGGCTACCCCCTTCTTGCCAAGGTTTTGGGTGTAGCTTATTACCCTGACGGGCTTGAGGGTTGAATAATCCAGCACCTTGTTCATGGATTTGACAAACTCGGGAGAATTATCGGGAAAGGTTCTCCCTTCTTCGGCGTTGAACCCGGCTACTATCAGATTTGCCTCCAGCATCTCTGCAAACGCCGCGGCGATTGCCACGAAAATTCCGTTTCGATTTGGGACCCATACCTTTTGGGCTGTGAGAGCCATTTTGTCTTGTCGATCCAGTTCATTGAGCTTAACCTCAGGTATAAGGTTAGCTTTATTGGTGAGCGCCGAGGACGCTTCCTTGAGCCAGGGAAGCCTTATAACCCTGTGGGGAACTTTGTACAGGTAAGCTATCTTTTCGGAAAGCGCGCACTCTTTTCCGGTAGCCCGCTGGCCGTAGTCAAAGGTCAGAGCCATTTTGGTCTCCGTTTTCTCTACAGCCTGAGCCAGGTTTACCGTCGAGTCCAAGCCAGCCGAGAGAAGAACAATACTTCTATCTTTCATTTCATCCTTTGATCAGTTCGATGAAGGCCTCAAGTCTTAGTCGGCTGCGGCTATCAAGGGTTCCCGGCTTGTCGCCTTCAAGGGTCAGAATAGGGATTTCCGTGAGCTCGCGGCGGACGATAAGATCCTCGACCTGATGATAACAGAAGCTCTGAACATAGTGGATCAACCCGTGAATATTTCTCTTGCCTATTTCCTTCTTTATGAACTCCAGGCGGGGATAAATTCCGTATGGATAGGTGTATCTTGAGTATTGCTCAATGATGTCATCGGTTTTCTCAGGCATGCTGTACTGATGCTGAATCTCATTGTAAACTATCCGGGCATCCAGCGATTCTACGACCTCGTAAAGATCGGTGAAAATGGGTGGAACGCCCATAAAACCCAGACGCACTGTCTCTTGGAATGGCCGTCTTTCCCCCGCCCTATCTATCAGCTCCGAGAGCTCACCTGTGTATTTCCGAAAGTCACCTCTGAAATCGCTTAAATTTACCAAGGTCAGGTGGTTCTCTTCCCCACTTATTTTGTTTTCCGTCCAGGTCAGTTCGTCGATTCGCTGAGCCTGGGCGCGGACCTGATCCAGCTTTTTCTTGGTTTTTCTGACATCAGATGCTGAAGCCCCCAGAATTTTTGTGAGCTTTTCGAGTTCGCGAGCCAGAGCTTTTGAGTCCCTGTCCGTGGGAAAGGCGAATGGTATTACCTCTATGCCCAAAAGCTCTATCACTTCCATCAGGGCGCGCGTGTTACTGCAGTCTCCCTGGGTCACCCCGATTACCGCATCCAGTCTTGAGTTGGAAGTGGTCGAAGAGAAGATTCCTTTGATCCAGGCACAAAGGTTGCGGGGCAGTCCGAAGGCCTCGGCTGCCTCGACAAGTTCGTAGCTATCGTGATGGGTTACAAAAACGTTGTTGAGATCTACGGGAGTGTGGCCGGCGGCATAAACTATCTCGACGGGGATAGTGGTGGTGATGCCGATTTTTCCCATTTCTCAGGTAAAATCCTCGGGTCCGACCTCGTCAAGAAAGTCACGGAATCTCTTGACTTCCTCTTCGATGGATTCTAAGACGATGCTCGCTTCGTCAAGAACTTTGTCTTCAACGAAGACCGGTGTAGCCGTTCGGACAGCCAGAGCAATGGCATCGCTGGGCCGAGAGCTTATCTCGTAATGGTTTTTCGTGTCTATCAGGGTTAGAGTGGCATAGAAGGTTCCATCGACTATATCGTCAATGACCACTTTTTCGGCTTTTACATCCATAGTCTCAAGGATGTCTTTCAGGAGGTCGTGGGTCATCGGTCTGGCCGTTTTCACGTCCTGAAGCTTTAAGGCGATGGCTACCGCCTCAGAGACGCCGATCCATATCGGGAGAACCCTTTCTCCCCCCTTCTCTTTGAGGAGAATGAGGGGCTGATTTGTGGGAAGCTCGATTCTCACTCCCAGAATATCCATCTCAACCAATCAAATCACCTACTGTTTTCGTGTCTTAAGCCTATTTTATCACAAGCGCGTTTTCTTATGAACCGAGATGATATCGACCACTTCCTGGTCAGTGGTCTGCTCGAATTGTTCATAAAACTGGCCGACGGCATAGAACAGCAAGGGAATGCTGAGACATATCAGACGGTCGACCTCTTTCTTAAGTTTTTCAACCGTGTCGGGAGGGCCTACGGGGATAGCCAGGATGATCTGGGCGGGTTTCTTATTCCTCAGGTATTTTATGGCTGCCAGAGTGGTGGCGCCTGTGGCCACACCGTCGTCGACCAGAATGACCGTTTTCTCTTCGATTTCTAAGGGAGACCGGCCTCCCCGGTATTCCGAGATTCGTCTCTTTATCTCCTCTGTTTGCCTCTCGATCTCCTTTTTCAGGTATTCCTCGCTTACGTCAAGCCGCTGGATCAGGTTCTGGTCCAAAACCTTGGAACCGTCGGCGGCGATGGCGCCAATGGCCAGCTCGGGGTTGAAGGGGGCGCCTATCTTTCGCGGGACTACTACATCCAGGGCGGCGTTTAGAGCCGTGGCCACCTCATCCCCTACCACCACTCCCCCTCGGGGAATGGCCAGGACAAGTACGTCTTTATTCTTGAATTCCTTCAAGGCTTCGGCTAAGTATCTTCCGGCTTCCCGGCGATCTCTCCACATAGTGTTCCTTTCAAGGAGAAGGTTCCGGCTCCGACTATTCTTACGTCGACAAAGGTATTAAGCAAGTCTTCGCTACCCGAAAAGTTCACTACCTTGTTTGTGCGGGTCCTTCCGGCCAGAATGTTCGGGTCTCTTCTGCTTTTTCCCTCGACAAAGACCTCCAGCGTCTCGCCTATCTCTTCCTTGTTTTTCTTGAGACTTATTCCGTTCTGGAGAGCGACAAGACGGTCGAATCTCGCCTGTTTGGTTTCTTTGGTCACGTCGTCTTCTCTTCGAGCAGCCGCTGTTCCTGGACGAGGGGAATAGAGGAAAGTAAATGCCTGATCAAAGCGAATCTGCTCGACCGTTTTAAGAGTTTCGTCAAAGTGTTCTTCTCTCTCGCCTGGAAAGCCGACGATCAGATCCGTGGTTATACTCGCCTTCGGTATGGCGCGGCGGATGGCCGCGATTAGCTTGAGGTATTTCTCCTGGGTGTAGCGGCGATTCATTGCTGACAGGATTCGATTCGAACCGGACTGAAGAGGCAGGTGGAAATGTTCGCAGATCCTGGAGGAATTTGCTACGGCATCGATAGTCGCCTGGGATAGGTCTTTGGGGTGTGAAGTAATGAAGCGGAGTCGCCTTAAATCCTCAACCTCATCTAAAGCTTTAAGAAGTTCGGCGAAATAGTCCCCTTTGCCCAGGTCATTTCCGTAGGAGTTTACGTTCTGACCGAGCAGCGTAATCTCCCTCACTCCATCATCGACCAGATATCTAACCTCTTCAAGTATATCAGCCATTTTTCGGCTGTTTTCGCGGCCTCTAACGTAGGGAACAATACAGTATGTACAGAAATTGTCGCAGCCTCGAATGATTGGAACCCAGGCTCTGTGCCGATCCCGCCTCAGGCTGGGCAGATTCTCTGGAAAGGGGGCGTCTCCGTTGGTATCACAGGTGGGGACGGGATTCTGAAGATAGTTTTCTATTAATCGAGGAAGATTGTGAAAATTATTGGTGCCGAAGACCAGATCTACCTGGGGAAATCTTTCTAATATCCTTACTCTTTCCTTTTCTGCCACGCACCCCCCCAAGGCAACGATCAAATCAGGCTTTCTCCTTTTCAAAGATTTTAGAGTCTGGATGGTTCCGTACAGCCGATTTTCGGCGTGCTCTCTTACGCAGCAAGAGTTAAAGATTAGAAGTTCTGCGTGGCTTGGTTTAACCGTGGGGGTGTGACCCGCCTCTTTTAAGAGCCCCGCTATGGTCTCGGAATCGGCCTTATTCATCTGGCACCCAAAGGTGATTAGATGAAAGTTCATAATGTTATTTTAGCACAGATGAATTTACTCTGAGCCCTCTATTCCGTACGCCCGGCCTCCCACTCTTACGGCTTCCTTCAGGTTTTGGGCGATTTCGTCGGGGACGTGCACTTTACCGATGAGAAATCTTCCAGGAGTTCGGGGGCCGTGGTCGTCGGAACCCCCCGTAACGATCAGGTTGAATCTCTTGGCTATCCACTTATAGTGTTCGATCAGACTCGGGCTGTGGTCGCTGGCTATGGCCTCCAGTCCCATCAGTCCCTCCTTGACGAGCGAGGGAATCAACTCGTCCATCTTGCTTATAGCCGGGTGGGCCAACACAGGAATTCCTCGAGCGGTTTTGATAGCGTTGATTACGTCAGCGGCCGAGTAGTTGTATTTAACGACATAACAGGGCTTGTCGCGCCCCAGATATTTGTCAAAGGCTTCCCGAACCGAAGTGACATATCCTTGTTTGGCTACCACCTGGCCGATGTGGGCTCGGGTTACGATCCCTCCCGTGGCCAACTTGAGGACTTCGTTTAGATCGATATCGATCTTATATTGGGCCAACTTTTTGAGGATCTCTTCGGCGCGACCCAGCCGTATGAGCTTCAGGGATTCAAGAAAGTTCAGAAGCCACTCACTCTTGTGATCAATGAAGTATCCCAGGATGTGAATGTCTTGACCGCTGACATCGGAGCCCAGTTCGATGCCGGGGATAACCTCAATGCCGACCCTTTTGCCGGCGTCGATAGCCTCCTGAACCCCACCTACTGTGTCGTGGTCGGTAACGGAGATTATCTTTAAGCCAACTTTCGCTGCGTGCTGGACAAGCTGGGTGGGTGTGAACGTTCCATCTGATGCAGTGGTGTGGAGATGAAGGTCGATGGCCATTTTACTTGGCGTACTCCACCGCTCTTATCTCTCTAATCACGGTGACTTTTATCTGGCCCGGATACTCCAACTCGTCTTCGATCTGTTTGGCGACGTTTCGAGCCAATTCCTGAGACTCCACGTCGGAGACGGATTCAGGCTTGACCATCACTCTGATCTCACGGCCAGCCTGCATGGCGAAGGTCTTCTCAACGCCGGGGAAAGACTCGGCGATAGCCTCTAACTTCTCTAACCGTTTGATGTAGCTTTCGAGGGCCTCCCTCCTGGCTCCTGGTCGCGCCGCTGAGACCGCGTCGGCGGCCTGAATCAGAACGTCTTCGATGGTGGTCGGTTCTGTTTCACCGTGGTGAGCGGCGATGGCGTGACACACGGCTGGCGGCTCTTTAAGCCTCCGGGCCAAGTCGGCGCCGATCGCTCCGTGGGGTCCCTCGATCTCGTGGGTGACCGCTTTGCCGATGTCGTGGAGGAGGGCGGCTCTTTTGATCAGCTTGACGTCGACTCCGAGTTCGCTGGCCATGATGCCCGCTATGTGAGCGACTTCCAGAGAGTGCTTGAGGACGTTCTGGCCGTAACTCGTCCGATACTTCAGGCGTCCCAGAGCCCGGATGAGCTCGGGATTCAAGCCGTGTACGTCTACCTCAAGCGCCGCTTCCTCGCCCACCTCACGGATCTCCTCTTCTACCGCAGCCTTGGATTTGGCATACATTTCCTCAATTCGGGCCGGGTGGATTCTCCCATCAACAATGAGCTTCTCCAGAGCGAGACGGGCGATCTCTCTGCGCACCGGGTCGAAGCTTGATAGAGTGACCGCCTCCGGAGTGTCGTCGATAATTAGATTTACACCGGTTAGAGTTTCAAATGCCCGAATGTTGCGTCCTTCACGCCCGATGATCCGGCCTTTCATATCATCCGAGGTCAATGGCACAACCGAGACGGTTGTTTCGGCGGTGTGGTCCGAGGCCATCCGCTGGATCGCCGTCGAGATAATGTTTCTGGCTTTTCTCTCCCCTTCTTCTTTGGCTTCGTTTTCGATCTGCTGGATGATCTGGGCGGTCCGGGCCTTTGTTTGCTCCTCCACCTTTTTGAACAGGAGCTGTTTTGCCTCCTCAACGGACATGTGTGATATCTTCTCCAGCATCTTTCCTTGTTCCTCAAGGGTGCGATTGAGCTCTTCCTCGCTTCTTAAGATGGCCTGTTCTTTTTGGGCGGCGGCCTGCTCTCTTTTTTCTGCGGATCTGATCTTATCCTCGAGGCCTTCTTCTCGCTGGAGTAGCTTACTCTCCCGACGCTGCAAATCCGATTGGCGCTGGCGGACGTCCTGCTCCGCCTGGGAGCGAAGATTGTGGATCTCGTCTTTCACCTCTAAAAGAGCTTCTTTTTTCTTGGTTTCGGCTTCTCTCCTGGCTTCCTCCAGAATTCTGCTGGCAGACTCTCGGGCCGAGGTTAATTTCATCTGAGCGTAAAATTTCCGGCCGATAAAGCCAAGCGCAGCGCCGACGGCTAAGCCCAGAACCAAGAAAACAATGGTCAAAACGCTAATTTTAATTACCCCCTTCCTTTCACGCGAATTTATGCATAGTACAAAAAAACCGAGCTAAAAGCTCGGCAAAAAATACTTTACTTGTTCTCGGTTAATTTGACAAAAGGATATTTACTGTATCAAGGGTATATCAAGTCCGGTAAAAAAGAGGTTTTAAAGGAGACACAAACAACCCCCCGACTTGCCTTGGCGTACTTCTGTTCCGGTTAGTTAAATATCCTCTCATTGTCATCATTTATCTTTAATATTTCCAGGTAAATGATTAAATCTATCGTCAAGTAAAGTATTTTTGCCGCAATCTAATTGTATCTTTTCCATACCCCGACCGTCAAGCTAAAACTCTTCGGGGAGGAGTTTTTGGGAGACTTCCCAGGAGGTTGTCGGTGAGAAGCCCTGGCGGATTAGAAACTGGCTGAGCCTGCGGCGAGCAATAGTTGTTTCCAGGTTCTCAAGGTGAGGCAGCCTCTTTTTCGCCAGGGTGAGGGCGCGTTCGGATTCTTGGGATTCGTCGTAATTTGCCGCGAACTCCTCGTCGATAATCTCTCTCGATATACCCCTTTTGATTAGCTCCTCGCGGAGCCTTCTCTTTCCCAGGTTCTTGTTCTGGGCTCGATCGATTATCCAGCTTCTGGCGAAGGAGACGTCGTTCAAATAACCAAGATCGTTCAGGCGGGTGATGACACTCTCAGCTTCGTCACTGAAGTCGCGTTTCTTGAGATAGCTTCGCATCTCGGCGATGGTGCGGGGACGGAAGCTTAAGAAATCCAGAGCCTTATTATACGCCTTCTCCTCCAGACTTTTCTTCTCCTCCTGCTTTTCCATCCAGGCCGACCTTTGCTTTGATCTCCTTTTCAAGACGGTCCGTCAGATCACGATTTTCTTTTAAGAATTGCTTGGTGTTTTCCCGGCCCTGCCCGAGGCGCTCGTCACCGAAGGTGTACCAGGCACCGCTCTTCTGGAGAATTCCGATCTCGGTACCTATGTCAACGATGCTCCCCTCTTTTGAAATGCCCTCACCGTAGGTGATATCAAACTCGGCCAGTTTAAAGGGAGGCGCCAGCTTGTTTTTGACCACTTTCACTCTCACCCGGTTTCCGGTGATGTCTGTTCCCTGCTTCAAGGACTCTATCTTGCGGATGTCCAGTCGCATCGAGGAATAGAATTTGAGGGCTCGCCCACCGGGAGTGATTTCCGGATTTCCGAACATCACGCCGATTTTTTCTCGAAGCTGATTGACAAAGACGGCGGTGGTGTGGGACTTGCTGATGGTTCCGGCGAGCTTGCGGAGAGCCTGGGACATCAATCGAGCCTGCAGGCCGACGTGGGAGTCTCCCATCTCACCCTCAATTTCAGCTCGAGGAACCAGCGCGGCCACCGAGTCGACCACGATAACATCGACGGCTCCGCTTCTGACCAGCATATCTGCTATCTCCAGGGCCTGTTCTGCGTTGTCGGGCTGGGAAAGAAGAAGGTTGTCCAGATCTACGCCCAGATTGCGCGCGTAGGTTGGATCGAGAGCGTGTTCGGCGTCGATGAAGGCTGCCTCACCTCCAGCCTTCTGAGCTTCGGCCACGATGTGAAGAGCCAAAGTGGTTTTTCCAGAGGCTTCCGGACCAAAAATCTCTACCACTCTTCCTCTGGGAACCCCACCGATTCCCAAGGCCATATCTAGAGCCAGGGC
The DNA here is from genome assembly GCA_049302895.1 of Actinomycetota bacterium. Taxonomy (GTDB): domain Bacteria; phylum Actinomycetota; class JAHEXW01; order JAHEXW01; family JBAQMN01; genus JBAQMN01. The sequence continues at coordinate 10,948 of JBAQMN010000149.1, forward strand.
TCCTGTGGAAATGATAGCTACGTCTCGTTTGACGGCATCCTGTCCCAGGCGCATGATCGAGCCCTTCCCAAACTGTTTCTCGATCTGCATCAGCGCCATCTCCAGAGCCTTTTCTTTATCCACCGCAAAAACCCCCTCAAGACTTGGAATGAATATTTGTTATAAGATATCTAATATTTTACAATAAGTCAATATTTATCTAATATTATATTGTTCGAGCTTGCCCCGACTAGTCGGGGCTTGTCGAGAACCCAATTTTCACTGACTTCTCGACTCGCGAAGTTTATCCTGAGCGAAGTCGAAGGACTCGCTCGAAGAATATCACCGCTACTCGAAAGAGATATTTTGCCTCGATTCTTCAAACTATTATATTCTATTCCAAGCAACTTTACTACAAACAAATGTTCGTGTCAAGTGGATTTTAAGAAATTTTCGGCTACGATGGAATACTCAGCTCCCTTAGGCGTGAGCGTGCTCTTAAAAAGGATTATCGATCGAGCTTTGAGCATGTCATCGGGGATTTGAGAGGCCAGATTCGCCAGGCGAGCCTCGTCCAAGGGTCTGGGGATTTTTAATCGAGCCAGGGTAATGTGGGGGTGAAACTTCCGCTCCTCTGGAGCGAAGCCCAGCTCCAACAGGACCTTATCGATTTCCTCTTGAACAGTCTGAAATTTGGTTGCTCCTTCGTTTATTCCCGCCCAGAGGATCCGGGCTCTTTTGAGGGAGGGGAATGCTCCCAGGCTGTGTAATCTGAAGTCAAAGGTTTGTCTTTCCTGGGCTACCTTCCTTATTTTTTCGTTGATCTCCTCGACCCTTTCTTCCTCGCAGTATCCCAGGAATTTTAAAGTCAAGTGGAGATTTTCTCTTCTGATCCACTTGCCTGAAGGTACAAACGTGTTAAGCTCATCTTCCACTGCGCCCAGTTTGTCCTTTATATCATCTGGAAGATCGACGCCGACAAAAAGTCTCAGCAAGGCCATCTAAGCGGGCTCGCCCTCCCTTCTTTCCTTTTTGATGAGGTAAAGCCTGAGGGTGTTGAGAAGATGCTGGGAAGCCCTGAAGCGAATTTCGTTTCGCGAACCTCTGAAGATGTAATGGTTTCTGATAAGAGCGTCGGCGGCAGCCAGGGCAAAATGGGTCAGGCCGACCGGCTTCTCGGGTGTGCTACCGGAGGGGCCGGAAATACCCGTGACGGCAAGACCGATACTGGTCCCCAGCAGCTGACGGATGCCACTGGCCATCTGCTCGGCGCACGCGGCGCTAACAGCTCCATCCGAGAGAAGGGTTTCGGGTGAGACCCCTAAGACCTTGGTTTTGACCTGATTCCCATAGGCGACTATGCCTCCCATAAAGTAGTCGGAGCTTCCAGGAGAATCCACCAGACGGGAACAAACAAGACCACCGGTCATCGATTCAGCGACGGAAATGGTAAAGTGTTGTCTCTTGAGCAGTTTGCCAACAACGTCGCCCATCTCTTCGTCGTCCACGCCGAAGATAAAGTCTCCCACTCTATCCCGGATTTTCTCCTCTTCCCTTTCTATTAATTCTCGGGCTGTCTCCACCGAGCCTGCCTTGGCGGTCAAGCGCAGATGAACCTCGCCCAAACCAACCAGTGGAGCAATGGTCGGATTGGTCTGAGCCGCTATTATATTTGCGATCTTTTCCTCCAGGTCGGCCTCTCTCATGCCGCTGATCTTGAGTATTCGCGAGAGTATGACTTCTCTCACCCTCCCGTATCTTCGCTTTATGTATGGAAGTACACTCTTTTCCAGCATGGTCTCCATTTCGGCTGGAACTCCCGGCAGGGCGAAGACCGTTTTCTTTTCGATCTCAAGGATTATTCCGGGGGCGGTTCCTTTGACGGGCGGAATAGCCTGAGCGCCTTCAGGCAGGTAGGCCTGGCGCATCGTTTTTCTAATAATTGGCATTTTGAACTGGACCATTTTCTCCTCGATCATAAGGGCCAGATGGGGCTCGAGATCAAGCTTCTTAGCAAAGGCAGTGGCGATAGCCTCTCTGGTTATGTCATCGTCGGTGGATCCCAGCCCGCCGGTCAGAATGACCACATCCGACCTCTTTATAGCCTGTTTGAGGACGCTGCTTAAGCGAGATATGTTGTCGCCAACACTCGTTTGGAAGTAGCAATCGATTCCGGCCTCCGCCAGTTTCCTGGCGATAAAGGCGGCGTTGGCGTTGATTGTCTGGCCGAGAATCAACTCGGTCCCCACATTTATAATTTCACAATTCACATTCCCACTCCCTGCTTCCGAGGCAAGGTGCCTCGGCTACCGTGTGAACTCCCTACGAGTTTTGTCGACCTAAAGGTCGACCTCTACATTTTTGTAGTAGTGGCGGACCTTTAGGTCCGCTTCTATCTTTAAAATTAGATTCCCCTC
>JBAQMN010000150.1:0-2148 GCA_049302895.1 Actinomycetota bacterium
ATTAAGAAAAGAATAATTTGCTACGAGAACAAGCAAGGATTATGGGGAGGAGGGGTCGTCTATTGCCTTTTTCTTCAGATTAGGTTATATTTCGTATTAGTGCTTAAAATAGCCTTTTGGAGAAACAAGATGCAATATATTGAACTTAAAGAATCATTAAAAGACTTCACTGTTTTTTCTCTCAGCGATATCAAGGCAGTTGATAACTCTTTCCACCGACGCCGGTTAAATGAATGGCAGGAAAAAGGTTATATCGCGAAGATAATCAAGGGTTATTATGTCTTTTCTGGTTTAGAGATAAACGAAAACGTACTATTTGAAATCGCCAACCGGATTTATGGCCCATCATATATTTCTCTGGAAATGGCTCTATCTTATTACCATTTAATACCAGAGAGTGTTTACGGCATTACTTCTGTTTCTGCCCGCCGTACGTATAGGTTTGAGACACCGATAGCTGAATTTACCTATAGGACGTTAAAGCCATCTCTCTTCTTTGGCTATGAGCTTGTCAAGTATGATGACAAGGTTTTTAAGATCGCCAGTGCAGAAAAGGCAATTCTTGATTACTTCTATCTCAACCCAGATGTAGAGACAGAAAAGGATTTTGCCAGTCTGCGGATTGATAAAGATATGTTTTTTGAACAGGTGAGCGAGGAAAAACTGGATCAGACTCTTAGGCTATTTGCCAAGAAGGCACTCACAAAGAGAGTTCAATCTTTCTTAAGGTTTATACAAGATGGAGTTGACCCGCTTTCGTTGACACTCTAAGTTGGTACAGAATAGATTTGTTTTGTGCCAGAAGGGAGAGTCAACATGTCAAAAGGAAAACCATTTCCACCGGAGTTCCGCTCGGAGGCTGTGCGTCTGTATCGTATGAGCGGTCAGTCGATAGCCTCGGTCGCTCGTGAGCTTAACATCTCGACCCAGTCCGTTGTGCGCTGGGTTCGCCAAGCCAGAATCGATGAAGGCAAAGCGGCCGGTTTGACAACCGAGGAGAAGGCCGAACTCACCCACCTGCGTCATCGGGTCAGGCTGCTTGAGGAGGAGAAGGAAATTCTGCGTAAGGCCGCGCTTTTCTTCGCCCGGGAGACCGATCGACCGAAACGAGGTTCAAGTTGATCGGCGAAGAGAAGATACGCCACCCGATCTCCCGTTTGGCCCGCGTGCTCGGTGTATCACGCGCGGGCTACCATGCCTGGAAGACGCGTCCGCTTAGCCCAAGAAAGATCGCCGATTTAGCTCTTAAGGAGCGCATCAAGGAGATCCACAAGACATCCTTCGGCATCTACGGAGCACCGCGCATACAGGCAGAGCTTGCTGACGTTGACAGTATCCGAATAGGCAAGAAGCGGGTCGCCAGACTCATGTCCGAGCTTGGTATCGAAGGCGTATCAAGGCGAGGCAAGAGACGGGTGCTGAAGAGTGCCTCCGAGATGCCGGCCGCTCCTGATCTGGTTAAGAGGAACTTTGCAGCCGAGAATCCGAACGAGCTCTGGGTTGCCGACATCACTTACATCCCGACCTGGGAGAGCTGGCTGTTCCTCTCCGTCGTGATGGACGTGTTCACAAAAAGAATCGTCGGCTGGTCGATGAGGGACGACCTTAAAGCGGACATCGTCATCGATGCGCTCGGCATGGCGGCCACCATGAGATGTCCCGGCCCGGGACTTGTCCATCACTCCGACAGAGGCGGCCAGTACCGATCGCTCGCCTTTGGGAAAACGCTCCGCGACTCACAGATCATGGCTTCGATGGGAAGCCGTGGTGACGCCTATGACAACGCTGCGGCCGAAAGTGTCATGGCGACGATCAAGACCGAACTCATCCACCGGCATCGGTTCAAAACCAAGGATGAGGCACGACTTGCCGTCTTCCGTTATATCGAGGGCTTCTACAATCCTTTGAGGCGACATTCGTCCCTTGGATACATAAGCCCGGTAAAGTATGAGAGAATGCTTGAAGAGACTGCGGCAGAAGTCGCTGTGTCAAGCTAAGGTGTCAACAGAAACGGGGGAACTCCACCTCTCCTACTTGCTCTTCCGCCTGGCTTGCTGCGCCTTTTCTATATTCTCCATTCGTGCTCGTTGTTGCGCAGGAGTTGGTTTTTCGCTTTCAGGAACATTTGGCCTATCTTTTGCTTCAAAG
>JBAQMN010000151.1:0-3527 GCA_049302895.1 Actinomycetota bacterium
GATAAAAGCGTTTGTTCAAGCTCTCTCTATATACCCGGTGGGATCCCTCGTTAAGCTGGATACAGGCGAGGTTTGCGTTGTTTACCGGTCGAATCCTGATAATTTGCTTCGCCCAAAGGTGAAAATGACCATCGACGCTCAGGGTAACAAGATGGACGCCCGCCTTGTCGATCTCTCCGAGATTGATGAGAAGAAGAAGCGCTACAAAAGGACCATCGTCGGACCGGTAGATCCTCAGAACTTCGACGTCGACGCCACCCAATACTTCTAAAAGGGTCGCTCGGGCATTCGATCAAGCTCCTCTCGCTGACCTGGAATTTGCTGCGCACTTTGCACAGGTCAACCATCGTAGGGGGGGCAAGGGGCCCCCGCCTACCATGTTTCGGTGGCGGGGCAAGGTGCCATACCCTACCTGAAATGGTAGCCGAGGCACCTTGCCTCGGCCCCGGTAATCTAGCAATTTTCGCTTTTTTGGAATACCCTCGCTCCAGAGGGAGGCAATCTGCCCTGTCTGCCGGCAGGCAGGCTCTTCGGGCAGATTGAGGGCCGACACAGAGGTCGGCCCCTACGAAATGCCTGATCCCGTAGGTCCGAATTTATTCGGACACCGTTGCGCGATTAAAATCGCGCCTACGGGTTATTGTCATTCTTCGTAGGGGCGGCCGCCCGCCCCTACGAAGGCGGGGTCTCTGTCCGCCCTTCTTTCCTTCATTGAAAGCCCCACCCTCAGTGCCTCCTTTTCTTAAGATGATTCATTCTCATCTTTGGAGGCAATCAGATTCTCTAATCTACTTCAAGTACTTTTTTATATGAGGCAACGATTCAATTTGGAGTACTTTTTTGATGAGGCAACTCGATCACTTGACGTTTCCACCTAAATCTTGTATTGTAATACTTAGTAAGACAACGAAAGGAGGCATCGCAAGTGAGCAGAGTAACTAAAACAGTTACTGTTTCTCTTCCACCTCAAGTCTTTGAAGAGGTTGAGAGGCTTGCCAAGCAGGAAAGAAAGACTAAGAGTGAACTCTTCCGTGACATGATTAGTGTCTACGAGGACTACCTTGATGAAAAGCGCTGGCGACGTTTGAAAAGACTGGGCAGAGAGACAGCAAAAAGACTTAATATCACCTCAGAGGAGGATATTGAGAGACTGGTACACGAGGCTCGGGGAATTCGGAGCTAACGGTGTACCGGGTGGTATTCGATACCAATATCCTTCTTTCAGCTTTCATCTTTGGTGGAAATCCTGAGAAGCTATTCGAACTTGCTCGGGCCAGAAAGATTCAACTTCTTACATCTCCCAGCATCCTTGTTGAATTCGCCACTCGCTTGAAAGACAAGTTTTTCTGGGACGATGAAGACATTGCCGAAGCGATCAAGACGGTTGGCTACTCCTCGGAGCTCATCAAACCAACCCAAAGACTAAAAGTGCTTGGTGATGATCCTGACAACAGAGTTCTTGAATGTGCTGTTGAAGGAAAGGCCGACTTTATCGTGTCAGGCGATAAACATCTTCTAACTCTGAAGAAATTCCAAAAGATACCAGTCGTCAAAGTAGCTGAACTTGTCTCCAGGCTCGAGTAAAGCAATCCTGACCCCATGTCTTGCTTGGGGGCGGACGCCCCCGCCCCGCCGAAGGCGGGGTCTCTGTCTGCCCTTCCCTCGTACCTTCCAGGTTGATTTCTCGACTTGGTTGCATCGTCAGAGGCTTGAGATATAATAGGCTTTGCGAGACTTAGAGGTGATGCCCTATGGTTGTTGAGCTTGAGCTTACTGAGGAAGAGCACCTGAAGCTTTATCGCCAGATGGTTCTGATCCGTACGTTCGAGGAGACCTGCGCCGAACAGTATGTCAAAGGAAAGATAACCGGTTTCACCCATCTCTACTCAGGAGAAGAGGCGGTGGGCGTCGGGGCCGTGTCCGTCATAACCGACAAGGATTACGTGGTTTCCGCCTATCGCGAACACGGCCACGCGCTGGTTAAGGGCGCTTCCGCCAGAGAGGTCATGGCTGAGCTCTTCGGAAAATCCACCGGGATGAGTCGTGGGAGAGGTGGCTCGATGCATCTTTTCGACGCCGATCTGCGCTTCATGGGGGGCTACGCCATTGTTGCTGGAGGGGTCCCTATCGCTGTCGGACTGGGACTGGCTGCTAAATATCGTCGAGGGGACGAAATCGTAGCCACTTTCTTTGGCGACGGCGCTGTCAACCAGGGAGTTTTTCACGAATCTTTGAATATGGCAAAGCTCTGGGATCTTCCTGTCGTTTTTATCTGTGAGAACAACTTCTACGGAATCGGCACAAACGTCAGCCGTGCTTCGGCCGTCGAGAATCTCTATGAGAGGGTATGTGCTTATGGTATGCCCGGATGGCAGGTGGACGGCATGGACGTGCTGGCGGTGAGGAAAGGTGTTTCCGAGGCAGTCAGGATGACCCGCCGGGGCAAAGGGCCGGTTTTTGTCGAAGCCAAGACTTACCGTTTTCGGGGGCACTCCATGGCCGATCCCGACGAATACCGCAGCAAGATGGAGCTAAAGATATGGCAGGAACGAGATCCGATTAAGCGCTTTGCCCAGCACCTTTTGGGCGAGGGAATCGCTTCTCCCGAAAGACTCAAAGAGATTCAGGAAGAGGTAGACAAAGTGGTGGCCGATGCCGTCGAATTTGCTGACAAGAGCCCGGAGCCGAACCTGAGTGAGCTCTCTGATTATGTCTACGTGATGGGAGAGGAGTAGGCATGGCTGAGATGAGATACAGGGAGGCTCTAAACCAGGCTCTAAGAGAAGAGATGCGTCGGGACGAGCGCGTCTTTGTTGTGGGTGAAGATGTTGCTTTCTATGGCGGATCCTTCAGGGTAACAGAGGGTCTGTTGTCTGAGTTTGGCGAGAAACGCGTTATCGACACCCCTATCTCGGAAGCGGCCATCGTCGGGTGCGGCACGGGCGCTGCCATGGGAGGTCTACGCCCGGTGGTCGAGCTCATGACCATCAATTTTATCCTTCTGGCCATGGACCAGATTGTTAATCACGCCGCCAAGATAAGGTATATGTTCGGTGGCAAGACAAAAGTCCCCGTGGTCATTCGCTGTCCCGGCGGAGGAGGTCATCAGTTGGGAGCTCAACACTCGCAGAGCCTGGAGGCGTATTTTGTCCACTGTCCCGGCCTGAGGGTGGTAATACCTTCAACTCCGGCGGATGCCAAGGGACTTCTCAAGACGGCCATCCGCGATGACAACCCGGTCTTGTTTATCGAGCATGAAGGGCTCTATGGAACCAAGGGTGAGGTTCCGGAAGACCCGGATTACTTGATTCCGTTGGGTCAGGCACGAATCACCCGTGAGGGAAAGGATGTCACCATCATCTCCTATTCAAGGATGGCTCTTGTATCTCTGGAGGCGGCAAATGGGCTCGCTACAAAAGGAATCGATGCCGAGGTGATCGACGTCAGAACCCTGAATCCCCTTGATATAGAAACGTTGGTAAATTCTGTTAAGAAGACTTCCCGAGCGGTGATTATCTACGAAGCCT
>JBAQMN010000152.1:0-10849 GCA_049302895.1 Actinomycetota bacterium
TACATCGCTGAGACCAACAGAGTGACCAGGTATAACTATGTTTATCTGCTCACCTATCCCGTCACTTTTAAGATTTCAAGCCCGCAAGTTCTTGTGCCTGATCTGCCTTCGAATGGCGGACACTTTACTCGAACCCTTGGCTTCGGGCCTGATGGTAAGATGTATGTCTCGGTGGGTTCCTCGGGAAACGTGGTTGAGGAGAAAGATCCGCGCCGTGCGGCAATTCTTCAGTTTAATGACGATGGAACGGGTGGTCGAATCTATGCCAAAGGTCTAAGAAACGCCGTCGGTTTCACCTGGCACCCTATTACCAAAGAAATGTGGGCGACGGAGAACGGTCGCGACCGGCTGGGCGATGATCTTCCTCCCGACGAGATCAATATTGTGGGAGATGGTGGAGACTATGGCTGGCCCTACGCCTACGGGAACCGCATTCCCGACCCCGCCTTTAATGATCCTAAAAGAGTTGCCAAAACCTTACCTCCCAAGATCGAAATTCAGGCTCACTCCGCACCCCTCGGTCTCAGATTCTATGACGCTGATTCGTTTGGCCCGGAGTACAAGGATGATCTTTTTGTCGCCTTCCACGGCTCCTGGAATCGAACCGTTCCCACAGGATACAAGGTGGTCCGTTACCATTTGAAGGGCAAAAGAAAGGACGAGGTCGAGTTTCAGACTGATTTCATCACCGGATGGTTAACACCCCAAGGAGCGCTGGGTCGCCCGGTCGACATCATCGTCGGAGCCGACAAAGCCCTTTACATCTCAGACGATAAAGCAGGAACAATCTACCGAGTCTCCAAAATAAAGAAGTAACGACCTTCCTTGAATAATCCCAAACCAACAAGTAAAATTAACTTGCAGGTCTATGACTCGTAGCCTACAGCCCGTGGGGAGTCTATCCTACGGATCCGTAGGACGACCCGCAGGGAAGGAGTAGAAATTGGACGTTGCCGTTATTCTTCTGGCAGCCGGTGAAGGCAAACGAATGAAATCCACTTACCCCAAAGTTCTCCATCGACTTTGCGGAAAGCCGATGGTAAACTATATCGCCGACGCTGTCAGAAAGGTGAGACCAAAACGATTCTTGGTTGTGACCAGCCAAGAAGGAGCGAAGGCAATCAGGTCTGAAGTGGATCGTGGCGTTGAAGTGGTTGTTCAGGATCGCCCTCTTGGAACGGGCCATGCCATCCAGGCTACCAAAGGAGTGCTAAAGGGTTTTAGTGGAACGATTCTCGTTGTCTGCGGGGACACACCTCTTCTCACTTCTGAGACCTTGAAAGACCTGACCAAGGTTCATGTTAGGAGCGAGGCGGCCGCCACAGTTCTCACGGCGAAGCTGTCCAGGCCCAGGGGATATGGAAGAATCATTCGCGGAGACGGCGGCATCAAAAAGATTATAGAGGAGAGAGACGCCACACCGGACGAGCGTTTCATAAGGGAAGTCAACACCGGAACCTACTGTTTCGATTCAAAGAAGCTTTTCCGAGCCCTGCAGAAAATTAAGCCCGATAACGATCAGCAGGAATATTATCTAACCGACGTGATCGAGGTCCTGAACAGTGCTGGTGAGAAAGTCGTCGCCAAGCAGGCTGAGGATGAGACGGAGGTCATGGGGGTCAACTCCCGAGTCGAACTGGCCGACGCCGAGATGATTCTGAGAGCCCGGATTAATGAGTTCTTCATGGAGAAAGGGGTAACCCTGGTGCACCCGCCCCTGACATACATCGACGCGGACGTCAGGATTGGGAGGGATACCATTATCTATCCGCTCTCGTTCTTGTTTGGGAAAACCGTTGTCGGAGAGGGCTGTCACATCGGACCGTCCTGCCAGATAACCGACTCGGTCGTGGGGGACGGAGTGACGATGAGTTTCACTGTGCTTGAACGGGTAAGGATCGAAAAGGGAGCGAGGATCGGCCCCTTCAGTCACCTTCGCCCGGAGACGACGGTGGGCGAGGGTGGCAAAGTGGGAAGTTTTGTCGAGATTAAAAAGACCGATATCGGAAAGGGAAGCAAGGTTCCCCACCTTTCGTACGTAGGCGACGCCACTATAGGTAAGGATGTAAACGTTGGTGCCGGAACTATTACCTGCAACTTTGATGGCGTCGCAAAAAATAGAACTGTTATTGAAGATAAGGCTTTCATCGGAAGCGATAGCATTCTGATTGCCCCTGTAAAGATTGGAAAGGGAGCCTACACGGGTGCGGGTTCGATAATCAGTGAGGACGTGCCCGCCGATGCGCTGGCAATAGAGAGAACAGAGCAGAGGAACATCAAAGGCTGGGCGAAACGGAAGTTAAAACTAAAAACTAAAAACTCAAAACCAAAGTCAAGAACAAAGAATAAGAGGCGAGGTGGACTATTTGGTTGAAGGCGATGAAAGAATGATGATTTTTTCCGGTACGGCCAATGCCGACCTTGGCCAGGAGATCGCGGCGCACTTAGGCCGCGAGCTGGGGAAGGTCGAGATTTCCCGCTTTGCTGACAGCGAGATTTATGTGAGATTCCTGGAAAGTGTGCGGGGAGCCCATGCCTTTGTTATCCAGTCTATATGCCAACCGATAAATGACAGTTTGATGGAATTATTGATTATGATCGATGCCTTGAAGAGGGCTTCAGCGGGAAGAATCTCGGCGGTCATTCCGTATTACGGCTACTCGCGGCAGGACAAAAAGACTCTGGCCCGCGAGCCTATCACGGCTAAGTTGGTAGCCGATTTGTTGTCTGCCGCGGGGGTGGATCGGGTTTTGACCATGGATCTTCACGCCGGACAGATTCAGGGATTCTTCGACATACCCCTTGACCACCTGACCGCCTTACCGCTTTTGGCAGATTACTTTAAGGCGAAGAATCTACCAGACGTGGTTGTAGTTTCGCCGGATGTCGGCAGGGTGAAGACGGCAAAGAAACTTGCCGATCGTCTCGGAGCCCCCTTTGCCGTTCTGGCTAAGCGTCGCCCCACGCACAATGTTTCTGAGGTAACGCACGTCATTGGCGAGGTGGAAGGAAAGAATGCTATTATGATTGATGATATGATAGATACTGGAGGGACTATCTGCCGGGGAGCGGAGGCCCTGAAGAAGGCGGGAGCGACAGAGACATACGCGGCTTGCACTCATCCGATATTTTCTGGGCCGGCTCTTGATAATCTGAACCTCTGCCCGGTTAAGGAGATTGTGGTTACTAACACTATTCCGGTACCTCTCGAAAAACGTATCGAAAAGATAAATGTGCTCTCGGTGGGTCCGGTCTTCGCAGCGACCATCGCTAATGTTTACAAGAATAAATCCGTGAGCGAGATTTTTGGCGGAAGCGACCACGTCTAAACAACGTCTGACAGGGGTGAGATAGGTGGAAGTTAAGCTCAAGGCTACTTTGAGAAACGAGAAAGGTAAAGGCGCTGCCAAGAGGGTGCGTACACAAAATCAAATTCCCGCCATATACTATGGCAGGAAGATAGACGCCGTTCCCATCACGGTAGACGCAAGGGACTTTAAAGCGGCCATGAGTACCGAGGCGGGAAGCAATGTTCTAATTAATCTTGAGATCGAGGGTGAGTCTGCGGAGGGATTGCTCAAGGGAAGGCAGACGGCCATTGTAAAGGATATCCAGCGTCACCCATATCGCGGGGATATTCTTCACGTGGACTTTCACAGAGTTATCATGACCGAGGAGATTCAGGCGGCTGTGCCGGTAGTGCTTGTAGGGGAGTCAGCCGGAGTTAAGTTAGGAGGCGTTCTGCAACATCAAATTCGTGAGGTCAATGTGAAGTGCTTGCCCAATAACATCCCCGAGCATTTCGAGATCGATGTAGCGGATTTGGAGATAGGTGGCAGCATTCACGTCTCAAATCTCCCACCTCTTGAAGGCGTTGAGATCCTCGATGATCCAGAGGAGATTCTAGTGTCTGTCATACCACCGACTAAAGTCGAAGTACCGGTAGCCGCTCCCGAAGAGGAAGAGGAGGTTGCACCTGCTCCGGAGTTGGTTGGCGAAGAAGCTGAGGAAAAGACTGAAGAGGAAAGCTAAATGTTTCTCGTTGTTGGCCTGGGCAATCCCGGCGAAGAGTTCGCCGGCACCCGCCACAATCTTGGATTTCTGGTCGTCGACGAGATCGTCCGAAAATTTGCAGTTTCCTTTAGAATAACCCGAAGTAAAGCTCTCATGGCCGATGTTTATAGAGATGAAAAGCGAACTCTCCTGGCCAAGCCCCAGACTTTTATGAATCACAGCGGAGAGAGTGTAAAAACGATTATCGACTGGTTTTCTCTGAACAGTTCGAGCCTGCTGGTGATCCATGATGATATGGATATTCCCTTCGGTGAACTAAGATTTAAAGAGGGGGGTGGCTCCGGCGGTCATAAGGGTATCGAATCCATAGTTGAGCATTTGGGAACCAAGGATTTTAAGAGACTAAGGGTGGGCATCGGGCGTCCACCCGGCAGAAAGGACCCCACTGAATTTGTGTTGGAGCCCTTCACAAATAGCGAACGAGAGGAGTTAGAGACTATTATCGAAAATGCCGCTGACACGGCCATTGAGATAGCGGAAAAATATGAATCTTCAATTTCTCCTTTCCCGTCTTGAAAATGATCCCCGCTTTGAAACGCTTATTCACCAGCTTGAAAGTCAGACAAGAACATCTCTAAAGATCTTTTCTGCCCTCAAACCATATCTTCTATCAGCAATTTTTCATGCTTGGCCCAGGATTTTATTGGTTGTTACGGCCGAAATCAGCGAGGCCGAGGGGCTGGCGCGAGACATGGAGAGTTTCCTCCGACCCGGTTCGGTTTATTACTTTCCCGGCCGCGATATTCTGGTCCCGGAGAAAATCTCTCCGGGCAAGGAGACGGTGGGGCGCAGGCTGAAAATCCTGAACAAGCTCGCCTCGGACGCACCTGTCATCGTCACTACCTCGTTAGCCTCTGCTCTGGAAGAGCTTCCACCTATAGAAAGCAAGACTTTTACACCCATCAGCCTCTCCGTCGGTCAGGAAGTAGACTTTGACGGAGTACTCCGCGAGCTAACCCTGTTTGACTATGAGCGCGTCTATATGGTTGAGAAGAAAGGACAATTCAGCGTGAGGGGAGGGATTCTCGATGTCTTTTCCAACACCGAGGATCACCCTCTCCGTATCGAATTTGTTGGAGACGTGGTGGAATCCATTCGTGAATTTAGCCTGGTTACTCAGGTTTCCACCACTATGCGTGAAAGCGTCGGAATCTTTCCGACGCGGGAAATTCTTTTGGACAAAGAGACGGTCAATTATGTGAATAAAACTCTGGCTGGAGATAACCCTGATTTGTCCCCCGATGACCGGGAGAGGCTGAAGTCCGGTTTCTATTTTGATGGCATGGAGCAATACCTCTCTAACTTCTATACCGAGACGAGCAGCCTCTTTGACTATATCTCTGGGAATGGCATTGTTGTTATGGACGAACCGGTGCAACTTCGAACAGAGGGCAGGTTTCCAGAGTTTTCTCATCCGACTCTTGAGCTAACAGCCCTCGGTGCCGAAGATTCACCCTTTGCAGGCTCGCTCAATCCTCTGTTTACGCAAGCCGGCCGCCTGACCGATTTTGACCTTGTAAGGGGCTATCTGAAGAATCTTATCAAGGAGGCGTATGCCACTTTCCTGGTGGTCGAAGGCAAAGGTCAGGGGAAGCGGCTGTCTGAGCTCTTGTCCGAGTGGGGGATTTCCCCCACGACCATTCAGGTCATCCCGGGAACACTCCGGCAGGGTTTCGTTTCCCCTGTGCTCAAGGTTGCCATCGTAGGCGAGCACGATATTTTCGGGCACAAGAAAGAGAATCGTCAGGAGAGGCAGAGCGTCACCCGCTCCTTCTTCGACCTAATGGATTTAAAGAGGGGAGACTATGTGGTTCACATCCACCACGGAATCGGCCGCTATCTGGGTCTAAAAGAAGAGGAAGTGGAGGCAGTCCGTCGGGATTACGTGGTCATAGAGTATGCGATGGGGGACAAGCTCTATGTGCCTACCGATCAAATGGGCCTGGTCCAGAAATACATCGGCGGGGAAGGTGTGAGACCGACCATTTACAGGCTCGGCGGCACACGCTGGCAGCAGGTAAAGAGGAAGGTCAGAGCGTCTACCCACCGGTTGGCCGAAGAACTCTTGAGGCTTTATGCTGAGAGAAAGGGTCTGCCGGGTCATGCTTTCTCAGCCGATTCCCCATGGCAGCGGGAGATCGAGGATTCGTTTCCCTTCGAGGAGACGGCCGACCAGCTCACGGCCATAAACGACGTCAAGAGTGACATGGAAAAACCGATTCCTACGGATCGCTTGATCTGCGGTGATGTAGGTTACGGCAAGACAGAGGTGGCTATCCGAGCGGCTTTCAAGGCGGTTATGGACGGGAAGCAGGTCATTGTTCTGGTTCCCACTACCATTCTGGCTCAGCAGCATTACATGACATTCCGGGAGCGATTCGCTGTCTTTCCCATGCGGGTGGAGGTTCTATCCCGCTTGCGCTCTCCGAGGGAACAAGGAGAAGTCCTGAAGGGTCTGGCCGACGGCACGGTTGATGTTGTTATCGGGACCCACCGCCTTCTTCAGCCGGATGTAAAGCTGAGGGACCCGGGCCTGGTCATCGTCGACGAGGAGCAGCGCTTCGGGGTCCGGCACAAGGAGTACTTAAAGAAGCTTCGCCTGGAGGTGGACGTGATAACCTTAAGTGCGACACCGATTCCTCGAACTCTGAATATGTCACTCCTGGGGGTGCGAGACATGAGTGTCATCGACACACCACCTGAAGACCGCTATCCCGTCTTCACCGTTGTGGGCGAGTATGATGAGAGGCTGGTAGAGGATGCCATCAGGAGGGAGCTGGCCCGGGACGGACAGGTGTTCTTTGTCCACAACCGGGTGCAAACCATTGATAGGGTGGCGGGACGCCTGAGAGCATTGGTTCCCGAAGCGAGAGTTGCCGTTGCCCATGGTCAAATGCGAGAGGAAGATCTTGAGAAGGTCATGGTGGATTTCATAGATAAGAAATATGATGTGCTGGTTGCCACGACCATCATTGAGAATGGTCTTGATATTCCTACTGTTAACACCCTGATCGTTGATCGGGCTGATAAGCTTGGTCTCTCCCAGCTCTACCAGATAAGAGGGCGGGTTGGCCGGGCCGACCTGAGGTCGTATGCCTATTTCTTCTACCCACCCGGTATGCCGCTGAATCCAGCGGCCTACGAGCGTCTCAAGACGATTGCTGAATTCACAGAGCTTGGAAGCGGCTTCCGCATCGCCATGAGAGATCTGGAGATTCGGGGGGCGGGCAATATCCTGGGAGCGGAGCAGCACGGTTTTATTAGTGCCGTGGGCTTCGAACTCTATGCCGATCTTCTCCGTCAGGCTGTTGAAAGATTGAGAGGAAGACTGCCTGAGAAGAGAATTGAGGTCAGAGTGGATCTTTCAGTCGAAGCCTATATTCCGAAGGACTACATCGAGGACGAGACGATACGTGTGGATGCGTATCGTCGAATAGCCAGGATAGAAAGCATAGAGAGATCTAAAGAGATAACCAGGGAACTCCAGGACCGATTTGGCAAGCCGCCTTCCGAGGTCGAGAATCTGCTGGCTATAGCTTCGTTAAAGGTTTTAGCCAGCAAGGTCGGGGTGACGAGAATCGTGCAGGAAGGAAGGAGAGTCAGGTTGAGTCCAATTGAGCTTCCTCGTCGTAGCCTCGCCCTCTTGTCAAAAAAGTACGACGGTCTGAAATACAAGGCGCTACTGAAAGCTTTGTACGTGCCTCTTTCGGCTGAGCAAGAGATTGTTTCCTTGTTGATGAAAATTTTCTATGATATAATGGCGCAGAACTTAAAGGTAGAGCTCGGAGCGCAGAGTAAGGCCGGGGCATAAACTTAGGGGAGGCTATAAATGAAGTTTAAGAAAGCATTTGTGTGGGGGCTGCTAAGCTTTTTTGTTCTGGGCGCGGTCGGTTGCACTCTCTTCGCAAAGGTGGCAGCCAACGTCGATGGCGAGAAAATATATCAAAGCGACGTCGATAAAGAACTAAATAGAATCGGCGCGCAACATCAGACTCCAGCTCAGAAGAAGGCCTTTGAACAACAAAAGAAAAGAATCCAGAAGCAGATTGTGGAAATCCTGATCGACCAGGCTGTCTATCGGAAGGAAGCGGAGAGACTGAAGATTAAGGTGACAGATAAAGAGGTAGAAGCGCAGGTTGATCAGACAAAGAAGCGTTTCCCCACCGAGGCTGAGTTTACTCAGGCTCTGAAGAGTGCCAATCTGACTATTGACGATCTCAGAGACTTAATCAAGAATCGCTTGATAACAGAGGGTGTCAACAAGAAAGTTATCGGCCCGATAACGGTTACGGATGCCGAGATGAGGAGTTATTACGAAGCCAACAAGGATCAGTTTAAGACGCCGGAACAGATCAAAGTTTCGCACATTCTTCTCAAGACCGAGGCGGAGGCCAAGGATGTTCTGGATAAAGTCAAGGGCGGCGCGGATTTCGCCCAGGTTGCCAAGGAAAAGTCGACCGATCCAACCTCTAAAGACAAGGGAGGGGATCTGGGCTTTGTTCAGCGGGGAGGCCTTTTTGGCACCGACTTTGACAAGGTCGTCTTCTCTCTCGCTGCCGGTGAAGTTGGGGGGCCGATCAAGACCCAGTTCGGATGGGACGTAGTCAAAGTGTCTGAAAAGAAGCCCGAGGTTCAAAAAACTTTCGATGAATCGAAAGCCGATGTTGAGAAAATATTGAAGAATCAGAAGGAGTCGACCAAGGCCCGCGAGTGGCTGGAGAAGGCAAGAAAAAAGGCGAAGATAAAGATATTTATCTAATGTTGAGGTTGCAGGGGCAAGGTGCCCCTGCCTACCACATTTATAGGTGGCCGAGGCACCTTACCTCGGACAACTGAGGCCCCGCTGGAGCGGGGCTTCCTTTATTGGCTTAAAACCAAAAAGCATGATAAATTGTTGGTAGCCGAGGCACCTTGCCTCGGGGTTAGTGAGATCACAATGGCTGAAAAGCACAATTTTGAACACTTAGTAGAAATCATGGCGAGACTTAGAGGCCCCGATGGCTGCCTCTGGGACAAGGAGCAGACACGCGAGTCGCTAAAGCCTTTTCTGATCGAGGAAACTTACGAGGTAATCGACGCTATTGACCAGGGAGATATAAACCACCTCAAGGAGGAGTTAGGTGATCTCTTGCTTCAGGTTGTTTTCCATGCCCGGATAGCAGCGGAAAAGGGAGAGTTTACCATCGGTGATATTCTTAAAGAGATCATCGACAAACTCGTGCGAAGACATCCTCACATATTCGCCGGCGTAGAGGTAAAAACCTCCAAGGAGATTGTGGAGCGCTGGGAGAGAATTAAAAGAGCTGAAAAGGCTGAATGGGAGGAAGAATCTCGTCTGGCGCGAATCTCCCGATCTCTGCCCGCTCTTCTCTATGCTTTGAAGATTCAGCAAAAGATGGCTGAGGTCGGTTTTGACTGGAGGAAGAAAGAAGACGTAGTTTTGAAGTTTAAAGAGGAGCTCGAGGAGTTGGATCGTGCTCTGAAGGGCGAGGATAATCTGAGAGAGGAGATCGGGGACATCCTTTTCATGCTCGTTAATCTCTCGCGACACTACGATATAGAAGCGGAAAGCGCTTTGAGGGATGCGATCAAAAAGTTTGAGAAGCGCTTCGAGTATATGGAGGAGAAGGCGCGGGCAGCGGGCAAGACCCTGGAGGAAATGTCTTTAGAAGAACAAGACAAACTTTGGGACGAATCTAAAAACTTTGAGACTCTGTAGGGGCGGGGTCTCTGTCCGCCCATGGAAGGGCCGACACAGAGGTCGGCCCCTACAAGTTTGAGGTGAGTCTTTTGCGAGCAATAGCAAAGATCGCTAATGTGAAGGCGAGGGAGATTCTGGATTCCCGCGGGAATCCCACTGTTGAAGTGGACGTGACTCTGGACGATGGTTCTTCTGGACGAGCTGCTGTTCCATCCGGTGCCTCCACCGGGAGCTTCGAGGCTTTAGAACTTCGCGATGGAGACAAACATCGCTATGGCGGCGCCGGGGTTTTGAAGGCCGTCTCCAACGTGAATACCCGGATCGCACCGGCGCTTGCCGGACGAAGTGCCATCGACCAGAAAGCTGTAGACCAGCTTCTTATCGAACTCGATGGAACAAAGAATAAGGAGAAGTTGGGGGCCAACGCGATCCTGGGAGTTTCCCTGGCGGCGGCCAAGGCCGCGGCGGCCAGCCGGAACCTGTCTCTCTATCACCACATTGGAGGCGAGGAAGCTCACACCCTACCAGTTCCTTTGATGAATATCCTTAACGGCGGGAAACATGCCGACAACAATCTTGATATCCAGGAGTTCATGATCATCCCTGTGGGAAGCAGCAGTTTTAGGGAAGCACTGCGGATGGGAGCGGAGGTTTTTCACGCGCTGAAGAATCTCTTAAAGGAGCGGAGTCTGAGCACAGGGGTAGGAGATGAAGGAGGTTTTGCTCCTAATCTTGCAACCAACGAGGAAGCACTAAAGGCGATTATGGAGGCGGTAGCTCGAGCAGGCTATGAGGCTGGGAAGCATGTGTTCCTCGGTCTTGATCCGGCTGCCTCCGAATTTTTTCATGACGGATATTATATTCTAAAGGGAGAAAATCGGAGGCTATCTTCCGAGGAGATGATCACCTATTATGATGATCTCGCCCAGAGATATCCGATCATCTCCATCGAAGACGGCCTGGCCGAAGAAGACTGGGACGGTTGGAGGATTTTGACCGAGAGGTTGGGGGATCGACTGCAACTGGTAGGCGACGACCTCTTTGTGACCAATGTTGACAGGCTGAAAAGGGGCA
>JBAQMN010000153.1:0-3102 GCA_049302895.1 Actinomycetota bacterium
AGTGAACAGGGCGAAAATAGACATCAGGCCGAAGCCTAGAAGGTATGAGCCGGTTTTGTCTCTGGCTAGGCCGACCACATAGGGACCGACAACCACTCCCACATTCAAGAGCGTTGAGAGAACCCCAAAGCCGAATCCCAGATTATCGGAGGAAACAATATCTGGAGGAAGGGAAAACACTGAAACAGGCACCATAGCGGTCGCCACAGCCAGGATTGCCAGAGTTATAAGGAGCAGGAAGAGCAAGGTGGAAACCCCTGGAATCAAGTAAAGAGCCACCGCCATCAGAATTCCGCCCGCGCCTATCAGCAATCTTTTGCCTCCGAAGCGATCGATCAAATATCCTATTAACGGACTCAAAAACACAGCTCCCCACATGAGAAAGCTGGTCAGCAAACCAGCCACGCTGATGGAATAGTTTTTGGACATAAAGAAATCCGACCCAAAAGTGACAAAGGAAATGGCGGCGGCGTTGAACCACATCCAAACCAAACCCACTATCCAGATTGAGGAACCGAGCTTAGCGAGAGAGGAAAAGAAGCTAAAATCTCCCCTGGCTCTGCTTTGCGAGGCGGGCTTGTAGAAAATGAAAAAGATTACCAGGCAGACGAGACCGAACCCGGCCGTCAAGAGGATCGGAATCTGCCAACCAAACCCCTTACCGAGTATGCCAAAGACATTGAGACTGACTATGGTCGCCAGAGGCACAGCGGTGTTAAAAATGCCCATGGCCAGACCCAGCTCCCTGCCTGCAAACCAGCTTGATATCAGCCTGGCTGCCACTATGGACAGGGTTAAGGCCCCCACTCCCGAGACAATTCTGCCCAGTCCGAGGATGGCAAAAGACTTACCCGACGCCACCAGCACCACGCCCAAGATCATCAAAACCAAAGCTAGTAAACCGGTTCGCTTTTCCCCAAAGAAATCGGCCAGCAAGCCTCCAGGAATGGAGATTGCAATCCCGGGAAGAGCAAACAGGCTCATCAGCGCCCCCGCCTGAGCGTGAGAGATACCCAAATCTTTGATTATCAAACTCAAAACGGGAGGAATGGATTGGAAAACGAAAGCAAAGCTAAGAGCGCAGAGATATCCGAGAGCTAAAGCACTCCATCGACGCGGCACTAAACCTCCTGAAGATTGTCGACGACGATTTGGGTTAGAGCATCAACAAATTTTGGCGAGGCATTGAGCGATTCTGACCTATGAAATGTCATTCCCAGGGATTCCGCTTTCTTACGATAGACAATATCAATATCATATAAGGTTTCGATGTGATCAGAAACAAAACCTATCGGCACCAGCAAAACTTTTTTGTACTCCTTCCGAACAAGATCCTCCAGGACGGAATTGACCTCTGGCTCCAACCACTCACCTGGACCGCCACCCCTGCTCTGAAACGCCAGATGCCATGAAACTGGCTCGACCACTCTGACAACATCCCTCACGGTCTGCTCCACTTGCTCTACATATGGGTCCCCCTCTTCGATAAACTTCTGCGGAAGACTGTGGACGCTGAAAATAATCTGAACCTCCCCGCGGCTTCCCCCAAACCAGGCCAGTCCCTCCTCAACCTTCTCCCCCACTGCATCGATATAGAGCGGGTGATTGTACCAGCCAGAGACATAAGTTACACCAAGATTCACGCCAAGTTCGGATAAAGCCCTCTCAACCTCGGCAAAATATGCACCCGTGGTTGTTCTAGACTCAAACGGTGACAGACTGAGAGCAATAATCCGCGACACGCCGTCGCGAACCATTGCCTCCAGAGTGTCCTTGATAAAGGGATGCCAGTAGCGCATGCCGATATAGACTTTAAAATTGCCATCGTCAGCGTTCAAGTACTTTTCAAGGACTTCAGCTTGTTTTCTTGTAATATCAAGCAGAGGGGATCTCCCGCCGATCAGCTTGTACCGTTCGATCGTTTTCTCTAATTGTGCGGGTGATATTTTCCGTCCGGTGAGATTTCTTAAGAAAGGCTCAACAGCCTCGAGACTGTCGGGTCCCCCAAAACCAAGCAGCAACACACCAATCATTACAGATACTCTTGCTCACCCCCACCTCTATCCTCCCCCCTCAAGGGGGAGGAGCTATTTTTGTGGTCTTTGGCTGTATTTGTGGACGGCGTCGACCATGAAGGAAACGTTCTCCACCGGAGTCTGAGGTAAGACACCATGCCCAAGATTGAAGACGTGGCCTGGTCTGTTGTCCGCCCGTTTCAGGATATCCTTCACCCTTTTGTCAATTTCGTCCTGGGGTGCCAACAAAACATTAGGATCCAGATTTCCCTGGATTCCAACATCGTATCCCAGCCGCTTCCAGGCTTCGTCGAGGTTGACGCGCCAGTCGATGCCGATCACGTCTCCTCCTGCCCTCTTCATGAGCTCAAGAAGAGTGGCTCCGCAATTAGCATAGTGGATGACGGGAACCCTGTTTCTTAGCCCGTCTATAACCTGCTTGCTGTGGGAAAGAACAAACTCCTCGTAGTCCCCTGGCCCTAAACAGCCAACCCAGCTATCAAATAGCTGAACCGCCTGGACGCCGGCGTCAATCTGTGCATTCAAATAAGCGGTTATCACACGCACTAATTTGTCCATCAGTGCGTGATAGGTGGAGGAGTCTCCGTACATCATGGCTTTGATAACGCTGTAATTCCGCGAGTGTCCGCCCTCGACGAGGTAGCTTGCCAGGGTGAACGGAGCACCGGAAAAACCGATCAAGGGAACCTTGCCGTCCAGCTCCCTTCTAATTATCCGAATTGCCTCCATAACAAAGGAAACTTCCTCCTCTGGTTCGATAATATTTAGAGCCTCGACTGCTTTCCTGTCCCGAATCGGCTGGCTAATTACGGGCCCCCTGTCCTCACTAAATCTGAGAGATACCCCCATCGCCTCGACCGGAACCAGAATATCGGAAAAGAGAATGGCCGCGTCCACCCCTAACCTTTCGACCGGCTGGAGAGTTACTTCAGCAGCGACCTCGGGAGTCTTGCACATCGTCAGGAACGGCGTCTTCTCCCTTATTGTTCGGTATTCCTTCATATAGCGTCCGGCCTGACGCATAAGCCAGACCGGTGTAACGTCGACGGGTTCACGTCGGCAAGCT
>JBAQMN010000154.1:0-19896 GCA_049302895.1 Actinomycetota bacterium
TCTGTAAACATCTCAGATCTCAAAGCCGTCTTCTTCGTCAAAAGCCTGGAAGGTTTCCCCGAGTACAAGGAGAAGAAAGAATTCACTGAAACGGCACCAGGACGAAAGATCAAGGTAGAGTTTCTCGATGGCGAGGTCATTGCGGGTACAACCACGGGATATTCCCAAGAGAGGCAGGGCTTTTTCCTCTTTCCCGTCGATCCCGAGAGCAACAATCTCCGCATCTACGTGGTCTCGGCCGCGGTCAAAAAAGTGGATTTCCAGCCCTGATAAAGTCGGATTGTAGCTACTACTCGTACCTTAAGGCTTCGATCGGATCCAGACGAGCAGCCTTGAAAGCCGGATATACGCCGAAGAAGATTCCCACCGCCGCAGAGAAACCGAAGGCAAGCAGAACCGACCATGTGGTAACCTGGGCAGGAATGAAGCGACTGGCAATCGTAGCGCCAAGGGCGCCAAGCAGAATTCCTATCGCCCCTCCGACCAGGCTCAAAGCCACGGCTTCTATTATAAACTGGAAGAGAATGTCGTAAGTCCGCGCTCCCACCGCCTTGCGAATGCCAATCTCTCGGGTCCTCTCTGTCACTGACACAAGCATGATGTTCATGATGCCAATCCCCCCGACAAGAAGGGAGATGCTGGCGATACCGGCGAGCATGAGAGTCATGATGCTTAGAATCGTCTGAAGGATGGAAAGGGTCTCACCCTGGGTAAAGACGGTAAAGTCTTCCTCCGTATACTTCTTGCCAAGAATCCTTTTTATCTCATCCTGAGCCTCTTTGACTTTGGTTGCATCCTGGGCACTGGCGACGATGTCGGTCACCTTGTCAGTTCCTACCAGGCCGATAGCAGTGGTTACGGGGATATAGGCTACATCGTCGAAGTCCTGGCCCAAAAAGCGACCTTTTTCTTTGAGTACCCCGATGACCAGATATTTCTGGCCCTCCAAGGTTACATGCTTTCCAACCGGGTTCTTCCCTCCAAAGACGTCATCGACGACAGTCTTGCCGATAACGGTAACCCGCCGCCCAGACTCGACCTGAGACTGCGAGAAAAATCTACCGGAGACCGCAGGGCGCTGGAAAACAGAGGGGTAATCGGCTCCGGTTCCTAGAATCATTGTTCTCCTGACCTTGTTACCGAATTTTATCTTTGCAACACCCTCTATGTTCGGAACCGCATTTTTCACAAAGACTGCTCTCTTCTTTATCAGAGTTGCGTCGGCGGCAACGAGTTTGCGAGTCACAGATTGAGGTCCTCCACGAGCTTCTGGCCCAACCTTGCCGGGTATCACGAACAGAAGATTCGCACCAAGTCCCTGGATCTGCTCAGTTACGTAACTCTTCACACCCTGGCCAAGAGAAACCAGGAGAATCACAGCCATTACGCCAATGACAACTCCAAGCATAGTCAGAGTAGCGCGCATTTTGTTGGCCCGCAGACCGTCTAAAGCCACACGGAAGCTCTCGAAGATTCCCATTATTTGCGCAGCCGACCAGCAGTTCGGCGGCGACTCTTGACCTCCTCGTCTGATAGAATCTTCCCGTCGAGAAGACGAAGGATTCGTTTGGCATGGTTGGCGATGTATTGCTCATGAGTGACTAAAATGATCGTCTTGCCCTCACGATTCAGCTTATCCAGAATGGCCATGATCTCTGAGCCAGACTTTGAATCGAGATTTCCCGTGGGTTCGTCAGCGAGGATTATCGCAGGTTCGGTCACCAGAGCGCGGGCTATGGCCACCCGCTGCTGCTCCCCACCCGAGAGCTGATTGGGACGATGGCTCATTCTGTCACCCAATCCCACCTCGACAAGTTTTTCCCCGGCCCTCTTCAGCCGTTCTCCGAAGCCGATTCCGGCATAGATCAGCGGCAATTCCACATTCTTGAGAGCTGTGGCTCGAGGAAGAAGATTGAAGGTCTGAAAAACGAACCCAACCTTTCGATTCCTTATCCTCGCCAACTGATTTTCACCCAGATTCCCCGTCTCCTCTTCCTCGATCATTATTGACCCGCTGGTTGGCCGATCCAGACAGCCGATCAGATTCATCAGCGTTGATTTGCCACTACCGGACGGTCCCATAATGGCCACAAATTCTCCTTGTTTAACGCTGAAAGAAAGACCTCTCAATGCCTCTACTTCAACCCCGTCGAGCTTATAGATTTTGATCAGGTTGCTGACTTTAAGAAGAGGGCTTTTTCTCAATTACTCTCACTCCGTCGCTGACCTTGTCTAAGCCTTTAACCACAACTTTCTCGCCCAGAGTGAGACCACTCTTGACTTCGTAGACGTCATCGCTTAAAAGCCCTAATTTGACCGCTTTCCTTTTCACGAGGGAGCCTTCGACCACAAAAACGACATCCTTGCCATCCTGACTGGTCACGGCATCCATGGGAATTGTTACAACATTTGGATAAGTTGCTACAATGATATCTACATCTGCGCTCATGCCTACTCTAAGCACGGCGCCGTCTGTGGACGTCACCCTTACTTTCACCGGGAAGGCGGTTCCACCTGTTTGGGTAGGAACTGCAACCAGACCGACCTCGGTAATTTCCCCTTTCACCCTGGCCTGAGGATAAGCATCAAGCGAGATATTAACGGTCTGACCTGCTTTTATCTTTCCGATGTCCGTTTCGTCAACATTTGCCGCTATGAAAGTGGGATTCATATCCGCAATGGTCACGAGTGGCACGCCGGGAGCCACAATCTGATCGAGTTGGGCATCAATCTTCACTACCTTACCGGTGATGGGACTATTTATCTTTGGAAAACGGTCGAACCCGATAAGTTCCTGATCTTCCTCAACATCGTCACCCTCTTTGACCAGGATCTCGGTTACCTTGTCGGCGAAAGTGCCAACAATCGGGATCAGGCGATTGGCCTCCACTTTTCCAGAGGCACTAACCACATCCCTGACCTCGCCTGTTTTAACAGTGGCCGTTTCAACTTCTACCGGACTAGTCCTGGTAACTATCTGATAGGCGATAATAGCTAACACGAGTAACGCGGCAATGACGAGAATTGTGATGGTGCTTCTTTTCATGCTTACCCCCTTTGAAAGTAAGGTGTGGCCTACCCATTGGTTCGAATATTTCTATTATGATAACAGATTGTGAGCACAAATAACATTTACGGAAGCCATACTGCTGAGGAGATACCAGGACTTTCTTGCGACATGTGAGAAAGCCCTGCCGATTAGCAGAAATAAAAATTCGGGATTATATTCAGGGATCATATCATCTGTAATTTCTCGACAAGTTGTGGAAAAAGATCGACGGGGACGCGGATTCCCCGCTTAGTAAATCCCTGGTACGGTTCGGGGCCGATCAGATATTCGCGGATGTCGACATAGGATTTTCCCATATAGTCTCCGGTTCTGATGACGATCTCGACTTTCTCGCTCCGCTTGACCCGGCCTATTTCCAGTGAGTTATCCATCTTCTCACCTCCTCCCATCGCGCTAGCTCGCTGGACTCGCTCGCGCTCTTTCGAGGGGCAACCCAGCGTTTCCCCTCGAATAACTCCCCTTCCTCACGTATCTCTTAAGGGAAATGCTTTCCCCTAAGAACCCCTTTCAAAGAGCTCCTGTCAGTCGCTCTTAGCTCTTTATTGCCCAGATTAACCACCCGCTTGCCAACCCAACCAGGCTGACTGCTAAAATCAACAGTGCCCAAGGCTGTTTACTACTCCGATTTGTCCCTGCGGGTGGTCTTGACTTGTAATTCTCTACATTCTGTACGATTTCTTTGAAGTTGTGATTGTCTTTTAAATAGAGTTCCTCCATCAATTTTGCCCACACTCTTACCTCCTCCGATCCTGACTCCGAATCCTCTTTTACAACTTTGGATAGAGCCTGACGAAGTGCTTCGTCAGTTAGTTTTCCTCCTCCCAACTTCTTGGCTTCTTCAGCGAGTCTTGATACGAATCTGAAATAAACAGACTCTGGAGGAGCCGACGCACTCCGCTCTTCCTCAGCGCCATAAGCAACGCCAGAGAATATAAAAAGATTCACCAGATGAAATCCTCTTTCTGCTCTAAAATTCTTGAGAAATCCTCTAACGCTTGAAACGGAGGCTTCAAAAGGAGCTTTGTAGTCGGCATAGAACTCCCTGGCTTCTTTAAACCAGGACTGGCGAGAGGCAAGCTTCGCTAAGAACTCGTCGGCAACCAACCACTCTCCCCAACGGCGAGTCAGTTGCTCAGCGGCGCCGCAGCTAATAACGTTTCTCCGCGGTATCGTATGGGAGTTAGAAGGCGTTTTCACTTCGTTATAAAAGATAACTGAGCCTTCATGGATCAAATCCGCGTGAGATGGCGCATAAAGCGCAGGGTCTCCACGGAAGACCTCTTCAGTTACAATAGCATCAACGATTAGCTCAACGACGCCGTGATTGAGATCTTTCCTAAATGCCTCTGGCAGTTTTTGAAAAGTTTCTTTTGTTTCGGAATATCCATCTGCCCCGTGGGCAAATCCGTCCGCTATTTGATGCCCCGCCCAGCCGTAAGCAAATTCTTCATCGGTTTCTCCGTATCTTTCTCTGTGTTTTGAGTTTTTGTAGGCACGGATTATCTTCTTGCCAAAGAGAGGTTCTTTATTCGAACCATAGAGGTTGTGGGCATAATCGTATCGGCTATCACCGGTTACCACATGGCGTAGAGAAATCATGTCGGGAGAGTGACCACCCATGGCAAATTCCCGGCCCATAGTGCCAGCGGATGCCTTCTGGTTTATGGCCGTGTGGGTAATACGACCCCAGGCCAGAGCCCTATTAGAAGACAGTAAAAAAATTAAGCATAACAGCCCGAGAAGGAAGGGAATAAATTCAATTTTCAGAGGCCGAGGCAAGGTGCCTCGGCTACTTCTCACCCTGTCAAATCTCGGCATTGCCTTATCTCCTTTCGCGGTTCTCAGGCCGAGGCAAGGTGCCTCGGCTACCTGTCACTTTATTAGATTCTCCGGTCACGGTGCATACGCTTAACATTGACCTTGCCGCCCTCCTTTTACTTAAGGTGGTATCTGACTTCCACTTGACCGATCTTCTTTTGTTTGTTGCCTGTCGATTGAGCCACCAATGTATAGACGTCTTCTTCAGCGATATCGCCATTCTGACCAATGCCGTCCCAGATGATATAGCGATCAACTCGTGGCCAGTCTTTGATTGTCTTGACCAATGTGCCCCTTGCATTGTAAATGCCTATCTCCAGAACGCCGTCCCGAACAGGAATAAGCACTCTTGAGCGAGAATTTCCCTCGTTGTCTCCACTGGGGTCGAAAACACTGGGTTCGACTCCTCTATCTCCATGACCACTGATGCCCAGCCATGTAACGAAGAGCCTGAACCTATCAGACAGAAGATTCTTTAAGGGCAGGAAACGGGTTTGTGCTTTTGAAAGGGACCTCCAGAACCAGTTGAGTCCTGAGTTTATACCAATTTTAATTTTCCTCACCGACCAGGAGAATAGTTTAATGGTTATCTGTATAGCCGTCTTCGCCAGTGAACGGGTTTGCCTGAAAACAAATTTTCCAAAGCGCATCAGAGATTTTATAAACCTGTTGACCAGTTTGTAGGTTTTGCGAAGAATCAAATTTCCCGCTTTCAAACCAGCGGGAGCGAAGGTGAGCTTGAGAAAATTAGGGGTCGGGCCAGTGGTTCCGCCGGTAGATTCAAAATCCGGTGGGATGTTTCCTCTTCGAATGAATTTGGAGAGATCAAGCCTAAATTGACCAGAGAAAAGAAGCTCTGGATCGATATAAACCTTGCCGATTGTCGCACCCATGTGAAGATGACTCTGGGATGATGATTTGTCTCCCTGCCCGGCTACTGTGCCAATAAGCTGCCCCTGTGACACCATTTGACCACGAGAGACCTTGCTCTCTTTTAGCTGAAGATAGGGGGTCTTAATCCCTCCAGCGTGATGAATGGACACGGTAGATCCCCCGGCGGGAGTGAAGCCGGCAAAGGAAACCTTTCCTGACGCTGAGGCAAAAACTGGACTACCCTCCGGGGAGGCGATGTCGATGCCGTAGTGGGTTCTCAGCTTACCATTGGTAGGATCTCGGTAGCGGTTGCGAAAATGGAGGATGATCGGTCCCTTTGCCGGTCTTGTAAAATCGCCCTGATCTGCCAAAACGAGCCTATTGGACTCGAGTGTCAGCAAATAGCCCAACACTAAGCCGATTAAGATTGCCTTAGAAAGTTTGGTACTCAACATCTGTAGCCTCCGCCTTCCCGACAGCAGTTAAAGCCGGAATCCCGACGCCGAAATGGTTAACAAAAATTAGCCGCGGCACCTTTCGAGTTTTTGCGATCACGTGGTCTTCGCCAATTTTAAGCTCTATAAGTTGAGCGCCATTCAGCCTGGCATAAGTCTTTGCAGCCGTTTCGTAGTTTCCACCGAGGAAAAACTCTTGCATGGCGGCCAAAGCGGCAGCGTCTGAAGCATTTTGCAGTTGGGCGTGGGTGTTTAGGAGAAGACCGACGTCGATGATAACCGGAACGAACAGGAGCAAGAGAGCGACAAAAACGAGGGTAAGAATTGTAACGCTGCCCTTTTCGTGTATCTTGTTCATCGGCGTTCCTTCTCAATGCGCATGGTGGTACTGCTTTTCAAAACTAAAGAATTGGGAAAAATTTCCCTGATCAAAGGGAGTAGCACAGGCACGGCGTAGTAGGCTGTGACGGTCACCGGTTCCCCCGTTTTCCAACCGTGGGGAGCCCTGTAGGCAACTTTCAGCCGGCCCGGATTTAAACTTCCCGCGCTTCCCCTGACCGCCTGAACAATCTCACCGTCCGAGCCAGCCGTCGTTGCCTGTCTCGCCCCCTCTCTGGCCGCCTGAGTCACCACGACCTGTGCGTGCATGGTTAGGCCGGTTTGAATGAGAACCAAAAGCGCCATCATTACAAAGGGAACCACAAGCGCGAATTCCACCGTCGACTGGCCTGATTGTGCGTGAATAAGCTTATTGGACACTGTCCACCAACTTGGCGAAGATTTTGGTGATAAATTGGGACATGCCCTTGACCCCTACAGTACTGACGAGGCCGACAATGGCCACAACTGCCAGAATGAGCAGGGCGTACTCAGTCGTGCTCTGGCCGCTTGGTGACTTCAGTAACGTGACGAGTTTCTTTACCATGACAAACCTCCTTAGGTTAGAGCTGAGGCCGGTGCCTCGGCTCCGATGATGGATTGCTCCAATGACAGTAAGCGATCAATGAAGCACAGATTATCTATAATTTTACAATTTGTCAAGATTTTTGTAGATATTTTGGAAGATTTTTAAAGAATTTGCTAATTCTGGCAGCGCATGCTAAACTTGCCAGGATATGAGCGAATTGATCGAGGTTGAGAGCTATTCGGGATATAAGATCGCAGAGAAGCCCCGGTCGTTCACGTGGCGGGGCAAGCGAATGGAAATTTTACGCATCGAAAGAACGTGGCGAGAGGAAAGAGAGGGAGACTACAAAACCTTCTTTGAAATTATTGCTGAGGATGCCCAAAAGTACATGATATCCTATAACGAAACCGCTGATCAATGGTTTCTGGAGACTAGTCCTATTTATTCACCCTGATCGCCAGGAAATACTCCTTTCCAAAGGGCCGGAGGATCGGTGTGATCCTGGCCATTCGGGTCTCCAGGACGGCAATGAATCCCATCAGTCCCCTGGGCATCAGAGGAGTCCAGGTGCCGTAAGAATACCTTCCCACCAGCCTGCCAAATTTTCTTGACCTTTTTGTATACCACCAGTAAGAGCGGTAGTGGGATTCCAGCGGTGGTCTGCCTCTTAACAAAGCACGCAGAGTACGACCCGTTGCAACCATTATTCCGCAAGGCGAGAAGATGTTTTTGAAATGATAAACTATGGAGCCGCCTTTCTTAACAACCCTTTTGATCTCGGAAAATGTCTTTACAACTTCTTCGTCGGAGAGCCAGGGAAGCAGGGCGATACTTATGACACCATCAAAGGAGTCATCAGGAAAAGGCAGATCGGTCACATCAGTTACTTCTACATCAACGTTCTTTACCCCAGCTTTATCGAGGCGGGCTTTACACCTTTCAACCATAAAAGGAGAGTAATCGATGGCGGTGATTCGAGCCACTTTATTTGATAATAACAAGACGTGATCTCCGAGACCGCAGCCGGCATCAAGAATGTGATCCGTGGATTTGGGAGCGAGGAGCTCGATCAATCTCTGGTCGTGGAAGGCCTGAACCTGGGCGCTATAAACTCTTTCGCCTCTAACAGCCTTGTGGATATCTTCTTCCTCTTTAGCCTGCTTATCCCAGAACTTTTTCCACTTCGTGTGCTCGTCGTTGGCCGGTTGATCGATCAGCCCTTCACCACCCCAAGAGGCCGAACCTTGGCCACCTTTTTGGAAAGACCAGCTTGATGACAGATCTCGACAACCTGGCTAACATCTTTATACGCATAGGGGGCTTCCTCGGAGAGGAGGTTAATGCTTCCCGCAACCACCGTGATCCCCTTCTGCTCAAGATCGCGCTTTACTTCCCAGCCAGGCTCGACTTTCTTTGCTTTCGCCCTGCTCATGACCCGACCCGCACCATGGCAGGTGGAAGCGAAGGCTTCGCGCTCTCCCTGCTCCATTCCGACCAGTACATAGGATGCACGTCCCATGTCTCCGGGGATGATTACAGGCTGGCCAACTTCACGGTAGGCTTCCGGCACATCGGGATGTCCAGGAGGAAACGCCCGCGTTGCTCCTTTACGATGAACACACAGTCTCATCTTCTTGCCATTCACTTCATGCTCTTCAAACTTGGCCGTGTTATGAGACACGTCGTAAAGAATTTGCATGCCAATAGATTCTGCGCTCTTCTTGAAGATCGTTTCGAAGGATTGCCGAGTTAAGTGAGCCAAGCAATGGCGGTTCGTGAGCGCATAGTTTACTGCGGCAGCCATCCCGGCAAGATACGAGCGGCCGGCATCGGAATTGATGGGTGCACAGGCAAGCTGGCGGTCCGGAAGCTCAATTCCGCAACCGACCTTCTCCATGACCTTAATGTAGTCCGTGCACACCTGGTGGCCGAGGCCGCGGGAGCCGGAATGGATCATCACAACCAGCTGTCCTTTATATAGCCCAAAAACCTCTGCCACTCTTTCGTCATAAATCTCCACAACCTCCTGAACTTCCACGAAATGATTGCCGGCTCCTAAAGTTCCCGGTTGCTGGAAGCCTCTTTCGTAAGCGCGCTGGCTAACCTTAGCTGGGTCGGCCCCGGCCATGCTTCCTCCCTCCTCGATAAAATCGAGGTCTTCTCTCCAACCGTAGCCATTCTTGATTGCCCATTTTACCCCTGTGGCCAGCAGTTCCTCCATGTCCTTATGGTTCGTTCTGATCTTGCCCCGGCTTCCGACACCCTTGGGGATGTTGCGACCGAGCTCATGGACGAGAGGCTCCAGATAGTCTTTAACCTCGGAGACAAGCATATTGGTCCTCAGCAACCTGACGCCACAACTTACGTCATACCCGACTCCACCTGGGGAAACGACGCCGGTTTCCGCATCCATAGCGGCTACGCCACCGATGGGAAAGCCGTAACCCCAATGAATATCGGGCATGGCATAGGAGGCTCCTTGAATACCTGGCAAGAAAGCCACGTTCGCAACCTGCTCCAGCGCTTGCTCGGATGAGGCCTCTTTGAGCAGACCTTCACTCGTGTAAACGATGCCGTCGACCCGCATACCTTCTTTATAGCCCTTGGGAATGCGCCATTTGTAAGGAGTTATTTTTTCAAGTTTTCCATGCCAGCCATTTGGCATTGAAGCCACCTCTTTTAGTCCGTAATAAATTTAACCTGTTACCTGTGAGATTGCCACGCCCCGACAAGTCGGGGCTCGCAATGACCGACGAAGGATCGTCACCCTCGCAACAACGTCCTTATACGTCAAATATCGCCTGGGTCTCCCAGACATTATCGGTTTTACCCACCTTCAACATGTGGTAGGTCACAGCCTTTATGTCTATGCCCAGGTCGTGTTTTTCTCTGTCCGCGGGTTCGCCAAAAACTCTCGCCTTCAAATAGTGTTCGCCAATTTCATCTATCTTAAAGGATTTAAAGATCAGCCCGTCGACCTCAAGCAAATAGAGAAGCTCGTTAAGCCATTCAACAAGGAGCTCCTCTCTGTCTTCGGCCTCCACAGCCACATCTCGATCTTCTTTTTCCTCAACCTTCGAAAGATCAGCCACCAGGCTAAACATTCCGTAGGCGGCATTCTCGAAGGCTTCTTTTAAGTCCTTACCGAAGGCGCGGATGCCGGTATCGGCCGTGTGCTCGATAACCTCGAAGCGTTTCATCAATCCCCTTAGCTATTATAGCAGCTTGAAAATTGAATATATATAAACACTGAGCTCTGGAAATGGAAGGGTAGGAAAACTCCGAACTTCCGAGGCAGGGTGCCTCGGCTACTCCGAACTTCCGAGGCATACCTGTTTCTTTCCCGAGGCAGGGTGCCTCGGCTACCTATTTACGATTTACGATTTACGAACTCATTAGGTGGTAGCCAGGCGGGCGAGGGCGGAAACTTTGTCACCCTTCCTTAGACTCATCACGCGGACACCCTGGGCGGTTCGCCCCTGAGTAGAAATTCCCTTCATCGTAACGCGGATGACCGTCCCTAAAGCCGAGATCACCATCAACTCCTGATCCTTGGTCACCATCATCGCACCGGCCAGATCACCCTTCCTCCGGGAGAGTTTCGCCGCGATCATTCCTTTTCCGCCCCGATGATGCCTGGTGAACTCTTTAATAGGTGTTCTCTTGCCGTAGCCCTGTTCGGAGAGGACTAATAGATCGACGTCGGCCCGGGCGATTCCCATGGCCAGCAGCTCGTCGCCTTTGCCCAGTCGCATGCCGATGACCCCGGCGGTCGCTCGTCCCATGGAACGCGCATCCTTTTCGTTGAAGCGGATAGCCTGGCCTTTTCGAGAAACCAGCATTACGTCTTCTTTGCCCGTCGTCAACTTCACGCTAATGAGCTCGTCTTTGGGCCTGAGATTTAGGGCGGTGATGCCTCCCTTACGAGCCGAGAAATAATCCTCCAGAGGAGTCTTTTTGACCAGGCCGTTCTTGGTCGCCATTACCAAATACTTGCCAGGCTCAAAATCCTTGGTGGTAATAACAGCGGCAATTTTCTCATCTGGAGAGAGCGGAAGCACATTAATTATCGCCCGTCCCTTTGAAGTTCGGCCAGCGGCTGGTAACTCATAAACCTTGAGCCGGTAAACTTTACCAAGACTGGTGAAGAAAAGAATATGGTCATGGGTGGAGGCAATGAAAAGATGCTCGACAAAATCGTCCTCCTTGAGATCCATTCCAAGAACACCTATCCCACCACGACGCTGCTTCCTATATGTGGTTGCCGGAAGACGCTTGACATAGCCGGAATGGGTGATCGTAATGCACACATCCTCTTCGGCAATCAAGTCCTCGATGTCTATTTCTGTCGCCTTAGCGGTGATCTTTGTCCGGCGTTCATCGGCAAATCTGTCCTTAGTCTGTATGAGCTCCTTCTTTATTATTCCCAAAATCTTTTTCGGATCGGCCAGGACCCCTTTAAGATAGTCAATGGTTTTGAGCAATTCGGCGTGTTCGTCGGCGACCTTCTGCCGCTCGAGCCCGGTCAGTCGCTGAAGTCTCATATCCAGAATGGCCTGAGCTTGCTCAGCCGATAACTTGAAGCGAGAAGTGAGCTTGCGATGTGCCTCTTCTACCGTTTTCGAACGCTTAATCAGGTTGATAACCTCGTCCAGATGTTTGAGCGCTATGAGCAGCCCCTCCAGGATATGGGCTCGCTTCTCCGCCCTGGCCAGTTCGAATTTGGTCCGGCGGGTCACCACTTCGATCTGGTACTCTATATAGGGGTTGAGAAGACCGGGCAGGGGGAGGGTTCTGGGTACGCCGTTGACCAGGGCAAGCATGATCACACCAAAGGTCTCCTCAAGCTGGGTGTGCTTGTATAGCTTGTTCAAAACCACCTGGGGAACTACGTCTCTCTTCAGCTCGATTATCAGATGCATGCCTTGGCGATCGGATTCGTCTCTTAAATCAGAGACTTCGGTGAGCTTTCCGTCCCGGACGAGTTCGGCTATCTTCTCGGATAGGCGGGCCTTGTTCACCATGAAGGGGAGTTCGGAAACGACAAGCCGGGTTCTTCCACCCTTGACTTCTTCAACTTCCACCCTACCTCGCACCTTTATGGCGCCTCGACCCGTTGTGTAGGCCTGCCTGATCCCTTCCCGACCCATAATGATGCCGCCGGTGGGAAAGTCAGGGCCCTTTACGATCTTGTGAAGTTCCATAACGTCGATTTCCGGGTTATCGATGGTTGCGATGGTGGCATCGATAACCTCTCCCAAATTGTGGGGAGGGATGTTTGTAGCCATGCCCACGGCGATGCCGGATGAGCCGTTGACCAGGAGATTAGGAAAACGAGCAGGCAGAATCTCTGGTTCCTGGAGGGTTTCATCGAAATTGGGGGCGAAGTTTACGGTTTCCTTCTCGATGTCCCGGAGCAGTTCCATAGACAGTCTGGACAGCCTGGCTTCGGTGTATCGCATAGCGGCCGGCGCATCGCCATCGACGCTCCCAAAGTTTCCATGGCCATCGATCAGCTCGTAGCGCTGGGAGAAATCCTGAGCCATTCGGACCAATGCGTCGTAGACTGCCATATCACCGTGGGGGTGATACTTTCCGAGAACTTCTCCAACGATTCTGGCACACTTCTTGAAGGGTTTGCCAGGTGCCATGCCCATGTCATACATGGCGTAGAGGATGCGACGATGGACGGGTTTTAGCCCGTCACGAACGTCCGGCAGAGCCCTCCCGATGATCACGCTCATGGCGTAATCGAGATAGGAGGTCTTCATCTCCTCCTCAATCTCGACCGGCACTACATTCTTGGCAATCGTATCAGTCACACAAACCCCCACTCCTTCGACTTCGCTCAGGACAGGCTTTATCCTCCCCCCTCAAGGGG
The DNA here is from genome assembly GCA_049302895.1 of Actinomycetota bacterium. Classification (GTDB taxonomy): domain Bacteria; phylum Actinomycetota; class JAHEXW01; order JAHEXW01; family JBAQMN01; genus JBAQMN01. The sequence continues at coordinate 13,005 of JBAQMN010000154.1, forward strand.
GAGGAAACAGGCTCGTTAGATGTCAAGGAATCTCACTTCTTTGGCGTATTTTTGAATGAATTCTCGGCGAGGTTCGACCCTATCGCCCATGAGGGTGGAGAATACTTCATCAGCCAAGACGGCGTCCTCGATGCTCACTTGAAGCAGAGTACGCTTCTTGGGATCCATGGTCGTCTCCCAGAGCTGCAGGGGATTCATCTCTCCCAGACCCTTGAATCGCTGGATGGCAATGTTTTTCTTGCCGATTTTCTGGAGAATCTCGTCGCGCTCCTTGTCAGAATAGACGTAGTGCTCGGTCTTGTCATGGGAGATTTTGTATAGAGGTGGTTGGGCGATGTAGACGTAGCCAGCCTCTATCATTTCTCTCATGTACCGATAGAAGAACGTTAAAATTAGCGTGCGGATGTGGCTGCCATCAACATCAGCATCAGTATTGTGACAACACACTCCACCGAACCCTGCAATGAAATTCTCATCCTCAGCGACAGAGAAGTCATAAACCATTTTTTTCGTAGGCTCAACCTCAGTAATTGAACGGACAGGGAGAGCTATTAAATCACCATCAATATCCACAAAGGCTTGACTCGTGCCCTTTTTAGATGGGGAATTTATTTTTCTGTGCAGTTTTGAAGCCGAGGAGTGATCCTTCCAAATGTCTTCTAAAATGCGTAGGTCGTTTTTCCTGACAACACTAATACTATAGTAATCGTGTCTCGTGATTACTGATTTACCTCTTATGAAACCCGATGGCCTTCCAGTGGGCTTAAAAGTCGACACAGAGGCCATGACTCCAAGATTCTGCAATAGATACTGTAGCTGGGAAGCCAAAGTTCGCGAAACTGTGACAAAATTTATACCATTTCGACTCAGTGTTCCATCACCAAGAAAGTAGCTGCGGAGGAAGACTTTTTGAAGGTCGGGATGAACATTGAACACGACATCGGGAATGTGTTTATTAGCAGCTCCCCGTTTTTTGAAACCAAATATGTATTTGAAAATCTGAGTTACCACCCGGTTTCTTATTGCTACCTTCCGGACTTTAGCGCGGTTCTGGTAAGAATAGACTGCTGGAGAAATACCAAATACAGACCTAATAGCATTCTTTAACTCTGCTAAATATTTGTCATCAGATTCTCCTAAAGAAAAACTCACTCCATCTCTTCGCGAGCAACTACCTTCGGCGACAAACCAACCCAGAATTGTCATCAAGTTTCTATCAACTGGGATGTACCGCTTAATGGCATGATGCGCGTAATGTTCAGCTGAAAGAGAAATGCCATTGTTGCAAGGAAATTTCCCTAAATCATCTAAAGTTAGATCTTGCATACGCATATACTCTTTAACCAAATTACGTTTAGAATTACGATACTGGGTGTTCCACGTGTGATCCAATGAAGAATCAACAATCTCTACCTTGCCCAGAGTCTCTTCTTCCGCTAGGCCAGTTGCATTGAGATACTTTCGAAAGTTACTAAGTATTGGTTTACCCGTGCCTTTTTCCCAACCGTAGAAGGTCACTGGCTGTTTAATGCCTACCATTGAACATAACGCTTTCTGAGAAATTCCACTTTCACGGCGAGTCTTCGCCATCTCTACGCGAAGCTCTTTTGGTATCTCAACCCGTGGCTCGACGAGTTCTTTGTTATCTTCATGCTTTTCTCGCACCCTCTGCTTTAAAAATTCAAATACTGCTTCTCCACGCAACCATATAGACGAATCCAGTTCCCCACGTTGTCTTACTAACGCCTCTAAGAGATCGATTCGCAGATTATCATTTGTTTTCTCGCTGTACAAAGGTAACTTACGAGGTGCGACAATCAGGTCTCCCTCACGAACCTGATTCCCTTTCTTAAGAACAATTTGGCCATCTTCGCATACAAAAACGCTGTGGGAAGAGGTTACTTTGACCGAGCGACCATATGCTGTTTTAACCTCAAAAAGTCTCTCTTCGAGAGGGTGGCGGATGACAGCCTTGATAGGCTTAAAGCAAGCTCGGTGAGTTTTAGTGCTGAAGCAAAGTACCTCGTACTCAGCAAAATCCTTTCCTTTTTCAAAACACTCATCAATAAAATCTCCAATTTTCACACTCTGTATTCCATGCCCTCTGCTCCGCACAAAGCATAGCTCGTCATGGTCTACACTCATTATGATTGTTTTATGGTAGCGGGCTTTGCTAATGTCGAATTCTTCCTCGGTTTTTTCTATACCGCACCCCAGAGCAGTAATCAAAGCCTGGATTTCGGTGCTGGAGAGGATTTTGGCGAGCCTGGCCTTCTCCACGTTTAATATCTTGCCACGCAGAGGAAGTATGGCCTGGAAGCTTCGGTCGCGTGCCTGTTTGGCGGAACCTCCAGCGGAGTCTCCCTCGACAATGAAAATCTCTGAGCGGGAAGGATCGGTTATAGAGCAATCCGCTAACTTTCCGGGCAGGGAAGTGCTTTCGAGAAAGCTTTTTCTTCTGGTCAGTTCGCGAGCCTTACGTGCCGCCTGACGGGCGTGGCTCGCTCCTATCGTCTTGCTGATAATGGTTTTGGCTTCGACTGGATTCTCTTCGAGGAACTGGGAGAGTTTCTCGGCCACGATTGAGTCCATGAAACCCCTGATCTCAGGATTGCCGAGTTTTGTTTTGGTCTGTCCCTCAAATTGAGGCTCCTTTAGCTTAAGACTGATAACTGCGGTCAGACCCTCGCGAACATCGTTGCCCGAGAGATTCTCTTCCTTCTCCTTGAGAAAGCCTTTGGCGCGAACGTAGTCATTAAAGACCCTCGTCAGAGCGGTCTTAAAGCCTACCAGATGGGTACCGCCTTCATGGGTGTTGATGTTATTGGCGAAGGCAAAGATGCTCTCCAGATAGCCATCGTTGTATTGCATGGCCACCTCTACCTCGGCATCCTTGTTCTTGGCCTCAAAGTAGATCACCCTCTCGTGAAAGACGTCTTTGTTTGCGTTTAGGTGTTTGACGAAGTCAATCAGGCCACCCTCATATCTATAAACACATTCTTCAGGGGGCTTCTTCCGCTTATCAACGACGGAGATTGTCACACCTCGATTGAGAAAAGCGAGTTCGCGCAGATGCTGACAAACTGTATCGTATTTAAAGTCTATGTCTTCAAAGATGGTTTCGTCAGGTTGGAAGGAGATTACAGTTCCGGTTTTCTGAGTTTTGTCTACCTCCTGGAGTTTGCTCACGGGATTCCCACGCTGGAATGTCTGGCGGTAGACCTTGCCATCTCTGCCGACTTCGACCTTAAGCCACTTGGAGAGGGCATTTACAACGGAGAGGCCGACACCGTGAAGCCCCCCTGAGACCTTGTAGATTCCACCGCCGAACTTGCCGCCGGCGTGGAGATAGGTAAGCACTACCTCAACAGCGGGTTTTTTGTATTTGGGGATAACGTCTACGGGGATGCCCCGTCCGTCATCAATAACGGTGACAGAGTTACCCGGATGAATGTAAACCTGAATGTTCTTGCAGTAGCCAGCCAGACATTCGTCGATGGAGTTGTCTACAACTTCATAGATTAAGTGATGAAGGCCCCGACTTCCGGTGGAGCCCACATACATGCTCGGGCGCTTTCTGACCGCCTCGAGCCCCTCTAAAACCTGAATAGCCGTGGCATCGTATACCTTTTGCTTCAAAGAACCAACTCCCTCAATAGTTCTTAGTTCTTAGTTTGTAGACTGTAAACCCGAGACCTTAGCTCGGAGACCGTCGTTCTTAGTTCTTCTCAACTCGCGGAGCTTGTCCTACTACAGAAGACACTCCCCTCCCTTGAGGGAGGGGTTAGAGGAGGGTGCTCCCATTATCTCTTGGTCACCCCCACCTCTATCCTCCCCCTCAAGAGGGGGAGGAATTTTTTCATAGTGTTCGGGCTTGTCGAGAACTCATTTTTAGTTCTAAAGTCGTAATTAAATTATAGCATAAATTTGGAGCCAATATGGGCTTCAAGCTGCAAACATCAACAAAATATTAGTTCTTAGTTATTCGTTCTTAGTTCTTAGTTGGCTAAGAACTAATGACTACGAACCAAGAACTATCTACGATTTTCAGATGGGGCCTGTTTTGAATCGTATGTCACTGATGACTCCTTTACCGATTTCTTCACGAATTTTCTTGAGGAGTTTTGGCTTCATCAGTTCCAGTTCCTGGGCCCAGACAGGGCTGGAGGTAGTGACAAAAAGGGAGTCTCCCCTGACTCGCTCTGCTCGGGTCTCGCGAGCTATGATCTCCCCAACTAGTCGCGGCCAGTGGTGAACGACCCTGGCCCGCTTGATCTTCTGCTTTAGCCCGAGGCGAGACACCATAGCCTCGACTATCTCTCCTATGCTCTGAATTTCACCTCTCATCAGCCAAGCTCCCGTTTCTTATCCTTATCACCTTGCGTTCAGTCTGATCTCCAGCCTCAAAAATATCCTCAGTCGTAGACGTGATCAAAACCTGAGTTCCGTCCTTAACCATTTCCATTAGATCCCGGCGGCGCGCCTCGTCGAGTTCGCTCATGACATCGTCCAGAAGTAGCAAGGGCTTGTCTTTCGCCTCAGCCTCGATCAACTTAAACTGCCCGAGCTTTAGAGCAAGAGCCACCGTCCGTTGCTGTCCCTGAGAGCCAAAAAAGCGTATGTCTTCCTCGTTAACCAATAGCGCTAAATCGTCTCGATGGGGACCGACCAGCGTGATCTTTCTTTCGAGCTCATCACGGCGCCTTCTCTCCAGTTCTTTCTTAAACCTGTCGCCGATAGTCTCCTTTGAGACAACTCCAGGGTCGGAGGGGAGCACTCTCGAAAGATAGTTTATCTCCAAAATCTCCTTCTCCTCGGTGATCTTGCCGTGAATCTCCCTGACCAATTCACGCAAGGCATTTACCATTTCGATCCTTTTTTCTATCAGAATTGAGCCGGCATCGATTAAGTTCTCATCCCAGGTTTCAAGAACAGCGTCGTACTTAGGCAAGGTAATGGTTTTTAAAAGCAAGTTCCGCTGGCGAAGAATCCGGCCATAACTGCGCCGCCAATGATAGTAACCTGGATTTATCTGGACGATGGCATCGTCCAAAAACGCTCTTCGCTCCTCCGGACCTCCCTTGACGATTTTCAAATCCTCCGGAGAGAAGATGACCGCCCGAAGATTGCCCAAAAGCTCGCTGATACGAAAGCGTTCCACCCCATTGACCTTTATCCTTTTTCTATCTACAGGGGAGAGAAAAACCTCCAGCGAGAGCTTTCTCCCCCGTTCCATTAATGAGGATTTAATGCCCGCCAGGGCAGCCTCTCTCTTAATTAGCTGGAGATCAGATGCGGTTCGATGGGACGCGCCAGCCGAAAGAAAATAAATCGCCTCCAGGATATTGGTTTTTCCTTGAGCGTTTCCGGCGATGATTATGTTCAGATGTGGCGAGAAGGTGAAGGTAGCTTTCTCGTAATTGCGGAAGTTCAGAAGCTCAAGCCTCTCCAGATACATATTTAAAATGATATCACAAAAGGAACTTCTTATGGATGGCTTTACTGTTTTGTCTTAGGCGTAGTTAATGCTCTGGCATGAACGGGGTGGCAAATATCCCGGACCGTCTGACAAGCCGTTGCTTTTCTCAAATCCTCAGCTCTAAGCTTCAGAATCATGTTTGTTTCCCCCGCACCCGTGTAAATTACGTCGTTAGCGAGGACCCGAGCATCGATCAGGGTTGGGATGTTCTTATTGTGAGCGACGGGAGGTGTCGCACCAATGCAATAGCCGGTAGCGTCGAGAACAGTGTTGGTGTCCGCAAATTTAAGTTCAGAAACCTTAAGTGCCTTCTTGATTTTGGCGCGATCCGCCTTCCTGTCTCCAGGTATAATGACCAAAACGGGTTGATCATCGGCGAGAAAGATTAAATTCTTGGCTACCTCGCGAGGATTAAGGCCGAGGATTGCCGCCAATCTTCTTGCGGTCTTGGCCTGACCGGATAGAGTGAAGATCTCGTGCTGGATGCCTTGGGTCTGAAGAAAGTTGTGGACATCAACACTACTTTTCACGTGGCCTCCTTCGTGGGAGAAGGCTTGTCGCTTCACTGCGTTCAGTGCAGGCCTGAGCCAGTCGAAGGAAAAGAGCCCCACCTATACTATCAAGAGACGAGGATTGGCGTCAAGACCAATTTTCAAGGCACCGAGAAGAAGTGCCTATATTTTTCCAGCGCTCCCTCGCTCAATTTGTAGGAGATGAGAGGGGAGATATCGGCATCAAAAGCTTGCTTAAAGCGTACACTAATATATTCAGAAATCGACTTTATTTCCTCCTCAGCCGAGGGAATGATGCCCACCTTTATACGGGCGAGAATTTTCCCCTCCTTAAGGTCGAGCCCCTCGGAGATTTTGGGCTTCTCCACCAAGAGTCTGTTGATATTGGGCAAGTCCTCGATTAGATTATCGAGCCAGGCTTTGACCTTTCCCCTGCCCAGATCGGCCGGGATAACCAGATTGATAAAATAAGGTATGTAACCCAGCGGATAACGATCCACATCACTGATGATGCCGTTGGGGACCGTATTCACAACACCACTGATCCCGCTAACCTTTGTCGCTCGAAGACCAATCTCTTCCACCAGTCCGAAAACATCAGGGGCACCGATTAAATGAAGGCAGACGAAGTCGCCCACCGCGTAAACTCCCTCAAAGAGAACAAAAAAGCCACTCACCACATCTCTGACCAGGCTCTGAGCTCCAAAGCCTAAGGCAACACCTATGACGCTCGCACCGGCAACTATTGGAATGGGGTCGACTCCCAACTCCCTCAAAACCATCGCTATGGCAATGAAGAAGATAAAATACTTGAGGAGATTCTGAAGAAGAATAGCCAGCGTGCGAATGCGTTTAGCCGGCACTGTCAATCTGAGAAGCCTGCTTATAATCCACTTACCTG